>JBNMGK010000224.1:0-4901 GCA_050872205.1 Enterocloster sp. | reverse complement strand
TTCCGTCCCACAAAGCCGCTTCTGAAAGCCCGGAAGTATCTTTTACTTTCTTTAATAATTCTTTTTTCACATGAAGGGTATCATGGATCCGGCTTTCAATGGCCTCTTTATCAAAATTGGCATTGGTAATAGTCATAAACAGGTTCATCACTACCATGCGGTTTTCAGCATCACTAATATTTGTACCTTCCTTACGAAGCCTGGTGGTCACCTCACTATATCCCTTTGTCACATACACTAAAAGATCCTGAGCTGCCGCAACCTGGGGATTTTTACCGCAGACACCTGTTAAAGTACAGCCAGTGCAGTTGGCTGTTTCCTGACACTGGTAACAGAACATTTTATTTTCCATGGATCTGGTCTCCTTTGCATTAATAAATTTTTGATAATTCTCTGATAGATTTAGAATAACCATTTTTTCTGAAACCATGTGTACAGGTCTGATTGCCAAAAATGTGCATTTCTTTTATACTAAGAAACAGGTATGCTTTCATATTTTTTAAAACTGCTTTTTCGCGGCTGCATGAAAGATCCCCTAACATCTTATTTATACTTATTAAGGAATTTAATTTATGAAACTGAATGAAATTGAAATAACAGATTTTAACGCCCCAGAGCTTGACATTTACGCCCGCTGTAACGAAGCCCGGCTTCTCCACTATTTTGAACCGGCTCCCGGCGTATTTATTGCAGAAAGCCCAAAGGTAATTGAACGGGCATTAAATGCAGGATATGTCCCCATTTCTTTTCTGGCAGAAAAACGGCTGGTCACAGCTGACGCTGGGGAAACCAGACTGCTTCTTGAAAAATACCCGGATGTACCGGTATTTACGGCTGAATACAATGTACTTACAAAACTCACCGGCTTTGCACTGACCCGAGGCATGCTCTGCGCCATGAAGCGCAATGTTCTTCCTTCTGTAGAAGATGTATGCAGACATGCTAACCGCATTGCCATTTTAGAAGATGTGGTAAACCCAACCAATGTGGGAGCCATTATCCGCTCTGCTGCCGCCCTTGGCATGGACGCTGTACTTCTCACCCACGGCTGCGCCGATCCATTGTACCGCCGCGCTTCCCGTGTAAGCATGGGAACTGTATTCCAGATCCCGTGGACCATTCTGCCTAAAGGTTCCTGGCCGGGTACTTCTATGGATACTTTAAAAAATCTGGGCTTTAAAACTGCTGCCATGGCATTAAAAAACGATTCCGTATCCATTGACGATCCTGTTTTAACTTCCCATGAAAAGCTGGCCATTGTCCTTGGCACAGAAGGCGAAGGACTTAAAGACGCTACTATTGCAGCCTGCGACTACACGGTTCTCATTCCCATGTTCCATGGAGTAGACTCTCTGAATGTGGCGGCAGCCAGCGCTGTGGCTTTCTGGCAGCTTGGACGCAGAAAATAGATATTTTTTTCAAATTGTAAGCACAGCTGTCTTGACATATGCATATAACATTGTATAATTTTTAACGATATGTTCCTTTTTTTACACAAATATGCTATATTGTTACGGAAACTTTACAAACAACCGCACACAGCCATTTATTTCAAACCAAAGACTGTGTACCAGGAGGGAGCCAACTTATGGATCACAGAAATCTCACACTACTCACTGACCTGTATGAACTGACGATGATGCAGGGATATTTTAAGGAAAAAGACGCAAACGAAACTGTCATCTTCGATATGTTCTACCGTACCAATCCACACGGAAATGGTTTTGCCATTTGCGCTGGTCTGGAACAGGCCATTGAATACATCAAAGGACTCCATTTTGACGAAAGTGATATTGAATATTTAAGAAGTTTAAATATGTTTGAAGAAGACTTCTTAGAGTATCTTAGTACTTTCCGTTTTACAGGCGATATCTATGCTATCCCGGAAGGTACCGTTGTATTCCCAAGAGAGTCTTTAATTAAAGTAATCGCGCCAATTATGCAGGCACAGCTGGTTGAAACAGCACTTCTTACCATTATCAACCACCAGAGCCTGATCGCAACCAAAACAGAGCGTATCGTACACGCTGCAAAGGGTGACGGCGTTATGGAATTCGGTCTTCGCCGTGCTCAGGGCGCTGATGCCGGTACTTACGGCGCAAGAGCTGCCATGATCGCAGGCTGTATCGGTACTTCCAATGTGCTCTGTGGAAAAATGTTCGATGTTCCTGTAAAAGGAACCCACGCACACAGCTGGATCATGAGCTTCCCGGATGAGCTGACAGCCTTCCGTACCTATGCAAAGCTGTATCCATCTGCATGCATCCTGTTAGTAGATACTTATGATACCTTAAAATCCGGTGTTCCAAATGCTATCAAGGTATTTAAGGAAATGAGAGAAGCAGGCATTCCTCTGACTTTCTACGGTATCCGTTTAGACAGCGGTGACCTGGCATATCTGTCAAAGAAAGCAAAGAAGATGCTGGATGCAGCTGGTTTCCCGGATGCAGTTATCTCCGCTTCCAATGACCTGGATGAATACCTGATCGACAGCTTAAAGGTACAGGGCGCCACCATTAATTCCTGGGGCGTTGGTACCAATCTGATCACAGCAAAAGACTGCCCATCCTTCGGCGGCGTTTACAAATTAGCTGCTGTAAAGGACAAGACCACAGGTGAGTTCATTCCAAAGATCAAGTTATCTGAGAACGCTGAAAAGATCACCAATCCTGGAAACAAGACCATTTACCGTATTTATGACAAGGAAAATGGCAAGATCATCGCAGATCTGATCTGCCTGGTAGGCGAGAAATTCGATACCAACAATTCTCTCCTTCTCTTCGACCCGCACGAGACCTGGAAGAAGACTTTACTGGCACCTGGAACCTACACCATGCGTGAACTGTTAGTACCTGTCTTCTTAAACGGCGAATGCGTTTATGAGTCACCAAAGGTAATGGATATCCAGAAATACTGCAAGGAAGAGCTGGATACTTTATGGGATGAGTCCAAACGTCTGGTTAATCCACATACCGTTCATGTAGACCTTTCCAATGAGCTGTGGCAGATGAAAAAACAGCTGCTGGACAGCTATCACAAAAAATGATGAACCCGTCACTGGCGCGTTCCCAACATGCACGACAAAAACAGGCCGTCTGCTTTCGCAGGCGGCCCATTTCATATAAATGCCTCTTTGGTTTCCGACCTTTTGACCCTAGTATCATATTATAAATGTTCACTTACGCAGATCGCGCCATAAGGCCGGATGCTCATATTATAAGCGCAGCCTTCTCCCAGGCACTTCTCCATATATTTTGTATATTCATCTACCAGGTCATTTGGAAGCATTGCCATGATAACACCGGCAAAACCGCCTCCGTGTACACGGCGGGCACCTCTCTGCTTCTGGGCTATGAACAATTCTGTTAAAGCAAGGGCAACGGTGATTCCCTGCTCCGCATTATTGCTGGTGGTAAAGCAGTTCTGCAGCCATTTCCAGGAAGAATTTCCGGAAGCAGTGATATTTTCCAGGAAGTCATTAAAACGGCCTTCCTTTAATGCTGCTACCTCTGCCTCTACTCTCTTGTTTTCCTCAAAGAAATGCAGTGCACGCAGTACTGCACGGTCTCCTGCAAATTTTCGGATCTCCGGAAGATGTTCGATCACCTTTTCCTCTGAAACTTGGGCTAAAACATCTTTTCCAAAATATTTAGCCACCTTCTTCATTTCCTCTGGAATAGAAGAATATTCTGCACTCAGGTCTGCATGACCTTTTCCTGTCTGAACAATGATCAGGCTGTGGTTCTGTGCCTGGAAATCAAAATCGATCTTTTGTACCACTGGTGTCATAGGCTCTACAAAATCAATGGTGATCAGACCGCCTACTGCACATGCCATCTGGTCAAGAAGTCCTGAAGCCTTGTCCCAGTATTTATTTTCCGCAAATTTTCCAATATGGGCATAAGCAACATTGTCCATACGGCTTTCATTGAAAAACGCATTTAACATGGAGCACACAAGCATCTCAAAGGAAGCGGAGGAGCTGACACCGGCTGCGCTGATCACATTGCTGGTAATGTAAGCGTTAAAGCCGCCAACACTGTAGCCAGAGGTCTCAAATCCCTTTAAAATGCCCTTGATCAGATCTGTTGTACCTGCTTTTTTAGCACTTGGCTCCAGGTCATTTAAGTCAATGGTAATATCCTGGTTGTAGGTCTCACTGATAATACGCACATGGCTGGAATAGTTCTTTGCTGCCGCGCCTACGCAGTCTAAGTTAATGCTGCCTGCCAGTACCTTGCCATGGTTGTGGTCTGTGTGGTTTCCGCTGATCTCTGTACGTCCTGGTGATGAGAAAAGAAGGACTTCCCCGCTGTCGCCAAAGGTCTCTTCAAAGCCTTTCAGTACTTTCTCATATCTTTTTTTATTTTCAGCTGCCCCGTTTCCATAAAGCTCCTGCATAAATGCATCGGTTTTCTCACTATTTAACTGTTTCATGGTCTCACTTACATTCATAGTGCTATCTCCTTCTCCCGCCGCTTTTTCTGTCCGCACGTTCCCGTCCATTCTTTCCGGCTTTTCTAGTACCAGTCTAGCACAAATGCCCCGGCTGCTACAATACAATATTTTTCGATGTTGCACAGATATTACATGGACAGGTCCTGCATTTTCTGTTATAACAGGACATACGGACATTTTCCAAAAGATTTATTTCCAAAAAGGAGTCTATTACATGGAACACAACTGGAACGGACGCCCCTATCACAGTCTGGACTGGGAGCTGAAACATACATTTGGACATAAAGTATATAAACTGTCACTGGATGCAGGTCTTACCTGTCCCAACCGGGACGGAACCTGCGGAACCAGGGGGTGTATTTTCTGCAGTGAAGGCGGCTCCGGGGATTTTGCAGAAAGCCTGAAAACAGATGTGTGGGATCAGATCGAAGCTGCCAAAGGAC
>JBNMGK010000336.1:0-3235 GCA_050872205.1 Enterocloster sp. | reverse complement strand
TTTATCAGCCACTGCTTTCCCGGCACTGCCCCGGATTACCTGTGCATTAATGATGATGCCAGAACCAGCATGACCTGGGCCCAGTGCGGCGCCGGAATCGCCCTTATGCCTGCTTCTATGGCAAAAGCAGGCAGCGAAGATCTGCTAAAAATCCCCCTGAAAGATCAGGGGGTTATGAGCCGGATCGCACTGATCGCCAGAAAACATGGCATGGTCAGCCGGGTATCCAGGGAATTTTTCCAGTTCTTCCCGGAGTACTTCAAAGAAAAATAAACAGCCTATAATTCATCCCAAAACCAGTTGATCTCCGCTCCCATAAACAGGATGCACATGCAGATATAAAGCCATAAGAAAGATAAGGCAATGGCTGCCAGGCTGCCGTACATATAGGAATAGTTTTTCCCGCCTGTGTATTTAAAATACAGAGAAAATGCAAAGGAAAACAACATCCAGCCAGCAGTGGAAAATACGGCTCCCGGAAGAGACGCTTTGATACTCTCTTTCCGGTCCGGAACCAGGCAGTAAATGCCTAAAAAGAAAACAAGGAGAACACCTGCGCCCCATAACTGGCGCATCTGGATCACATAGCCGGTAATTGGTGCGATAAGCGGAAAATGGCTCTGGATAAAGCTCTGGAGCGTCCGTCCAAATACAAGAAGGCCCATGGACAGGATACACACTGCAATAAAAAGAATGGTATAGCCACAGCAGATCAGACGGTTAAACACATACCAGTGCTTTTTTCCTCTTCCATTGACCCGGTTTAAGCCTCTTGCCACGCTGAACATGCCTCTTCCGGCAGACCAGAGTGCCGTTACAGCTGTTGCAGAGATCATGGTTGCCGGGGATTTTAACATCAGGTCATTTACTACACGGAATGCCAGGGATTTATACTCCGTTGGCACAATATCCATGGCAATCTCTAAAAAATCCGCCTTTGAGATCCCCGGTATCATCTGGACCGCTGTAAGAAGCAGCATCAGAAAGGGAACAAAAGAAAGGATCACAAAAAAAGAGACCTGGGCTGCATACACCGTCATCTCATCTTCTGAAAATTTATCGTAAATACGCTTTCCTATGAGAATGAGACGTATCATGGGCGAAGTCCTCCTTATAAAATGAAGTGGGTCTGCTCCCCCGCATTGAGGGGGAACATGGGCCTTTACAAAAGAAAATGCAGGCATCCAAATACACATGCCTGCATTTTATCACAAATATTCTTTAAGTTCAACGCCGCAACGACTGCGCGCCATGCGCGCTGCTGCCATTCTACTGTGTAATTCCCATAACTGCCCAGCCGTAAGTATCAGCTGCCTGGGTAAATGCCAGATCTGCTGCCTTGTAGCTTGCTGTCTGGGAAATATAGTTCATCTCCTCTGTAAGATATTCTTCCTGGCTTAATAAACCAGCCTTGTATTTAATATCTGCATTCTGCTTTTCTCCCTGTGCCTTCTGAAAAGCAGTCTGGGCTGCCAAAAGCTCGCTCTTCTTTAACAATACATTCTCATAAAGCTGCTTCATCTGAATGGTCAGGTTCTGTTCCCCTTCTTCTACCGATGCATTCCTGTTATTTTTCGCTGCTGTAGAAGTTGCCTTGGTGCTGCGGCTGCTGATCAGGGATGAGTTATTTCCAATAGCCTTTTTCGTATCTGCTTCCAGATCCATATTATCTGCCCTGGAAAGATCTGCTGCCGGAATCTCACAGATCACAAGACCGCTGTCTGTATCCCGTCCCACCATAAGACAGAGGCTGCTGTAAGTGCTGGTTAAGCTTTCCTCCAGAGAAGAAAGGCTGCTTTTTACACTTAACAGCTGGTTTTCTTTTTCCAGCACATCGGCTGCTGTAGACATTCCTGCTGCCTGTTTTGTTTTTTCCAGGCTTAAGGCTTTCTCGTAGACTTCCACCTGTTTTTCCACTGTATTTTTCTGAAGGCTTAAGGTTTCATAAGACATCATCAGGGACTGGGCTGCTACCGTCAGCTGGCGGGTCATGCTGCGGATACTTTTATCGCTGGCCTTTTTCATGCTGTCATACATCTTCTTATACATACTGGAAGCACTTTTATAAATAGCCTCTTCCTGGATATAATACACATAATTTTCCGTATCTCCGTCCCTCTTGGCATTCTGCTTATCTGTAACAGCGCTGTTCTGGCCGAATTTCAGGTCCGCCCATGCATCTGCATAAGACTCCAGAGACTGGTTAAAGTTGGTCAGAGACTGCTCAATGGTAGGATTATAACGTGAGATCAGCGTATACAACTCACTGTATTCCAGCAGGTTATCCTGTAACTTATTCTCATCCGTCTCCACCTGTCCCATCCACTGGGCCGTGTCAGAGCCTTTGGTGTCCTCTTTTTCAGAATCAGAGCCATCTGCATTTCCCACCTGGATCTGAGAGCTTCCTTCTACTTCTGACGGCCGGTCAGCAAATTCATCTGCATAGGAGGTGATAAATCCAGATCCCGCCAAAGCCACGCACAACGCACCTGTTCCCAGGACCTTTGCTGCCTGCAGTTTCCATTTTTTTCCATATTTATCATTTAAAAACATACAAGCTGCCTCCTTCCTACTGTGCTGCTGCCAGGCCCTTTACTGCCCATTTGTAATTTTCCACTGCGCTTAACAGATTGATTTCTGCTGTTTTCACTGCATTTTCACTTGATTTCGCTGCCCGTGCCTGGGTATCATAATCATTCTTAGTTATCATGCCTGCTGCCTGCTTTAAAGCTGCGTTGGAAAGGTTTGTCTGATCTAACTGAGCTTTTGTCTGAGCCTGCTGCAGGGAAATTTTCGCTGACAATACTTTCTGGTAAGCGCTGGATAAAGAGGCACCGATCTGCTTCTTATTATTGGCAATAGCTGTGGTCAGCTGGTTTTTTACTGTCTCATTTTTCGCATTTTCCAGCTTCCGCTCATTGATCTTTAGGGTATAGTTATTTTCAATGGCCTGAGCCAGGTCTGTATCCGGGTTCATGGCTGCGATCTCATTTTCATCTACTTCCGGCAATGCCCCGATCTCAGGAGAGTCATTATAGCTCCAGCCTAAAAGTACCTGGAAATTCTCCTTTAAGTTTTTAATATTATTTTCCAGCTGAGTCAGGCTGTTTTCTGCTGTCTGCACATTTTCCTGGGCTGTCAGCAGATCCAGCTGAGTAATGGTTCCTGCTGCCAGCTTTGTCTGCGCCAGAGATAAATTCTCTTTTGCCTCTTCCAGAGTTGCCTCTGCCTGCTC
>JBNMGK010000376.1:0-2689 GCA_050872205.1 Enterocloster sp. | reverse complement strand
TGGAATAGGGAAATTTGAAAGGAAGAAGCTTGAAACAGAGGGGATGAAATAAAAAAGCTGCGGGAGACTGAAAATGATGTACTCCCGCAGCTTTTAAAATATGTAGCTGTTTACTCGCCCTGATACATATATTTGATCAGACGTTCAATATCTTCTTTATCATGTGCAACCAGATCAAGCTCTTTAATATAGCCATTGGAAAAAATAGTAGCCATAGAAAGGTATTGAGCCAGTTTGGATTTTAAATTAATGCGGTCGCCTTCCGGGGAAACCAGTTCTACGGTGCCCTTGCACTGGTCGATCACTTTGAAAAATTTCTCTACATCAGTAATGTTCTGAATCTTCATAGTAATTCCTCCTTTGAATTACAGTTATTTATCATTTACATGGTTAATCTTTTAACGACTGCATTATAGCAAAGAAGGATATGGGATACAAGGGTAAATTTTTACGATTTTATAGCGGATCTTAAGGTTAATCCTGTCTTGCCCGCTTTATATCCTCTAAAAGCAGGGAGGAAACACGAAGTCCGCCACGGCCTGTGCCAATGGAAATATCCGGCTTGTTGCCGCCATGGAAATCAGAACCGCCTGTAGGAAGCAGGTGATGCCTGGATGCCATTTCACGTAGCTTCATGCTTTCTAATTTGTTATTGGAAGAGTGGTAGACTTCCAGGCCTTTCATGCCAAGGTCTGCCATATAAGCGATCAGTTCTTCCGTTTTTTTATCTCCGAATTTATACTGAAACGGGTGGGCCAGAGCCACAAAAGCGCCATTGGCTGTTAATGTTTTCACAACTTCCTCAGGGGTAAGATGTTCCTTTGGAGGGCAGTAGCGTCCACCGTACTGGAGATATTTTTTAAAAGCCTGGTCTGTATTAGAGCAGATCCCTTTGGCAATCAGAGCGTGTGCAATATGGGCTCTTGTAATAATGGTATCTGGATTATTTCCGCAAAGCTCTTCTCTGGTAAAGGTAATGCCGTCAGCTGCCAAGTTTTCAAGCATTTTTTCGTTGCGCCGGTCACGGCTGACTAACATTTTTTCAAGCATGGCAGCAAGCAGTGGATCTTTCTGATCAACAAAAAGTCCCAGGATGTGGATCTCAGTTCCGGTAAAGCTGCTGGATACCTCGATCCCAGGAATCACTTCTATATTTAAATGACGTCCGGCTTCTAATGCTTCATCTACTCCTGCTGTAGTGTCGTGGTCTGTTAATGCAATGGCATCAAGTCCTGCATTTTTTGCCAGCTCTACTACCTGGGAAGGGGTAAATGTACCGTCAGAAGCGTCAGAATGAACGTGCAGGTCAACAAAGCCCATGATCATAACCTCCTTATTATCAAGTACCTTTGGTAATATCGTTTTTCTGTTCCTTCTATATAATAATAACACGAATGAAATACTTTGGTAACACTTTTAACAGGAATGTTATAAACAGAAAAAATGGAAAAGAAATACCCTGAAAAAAGTTTAAAAAGCGGTTCCATTTTAAATAAAGTATGTTATACTACAAGCTGTAATTAAAAATAAGTGAAAATGCAACAGGTGAAAAGAAATGAATCAGTTAGAAAACAGCAGAAGTCGAAATTCCTCTACTGGCAGAAGCCGGGTCAGAGGTACAAATAGAGGCAGCGGGTCAGGAAGAAGCAGTTCTTCTTCAAGAAGCTCATCAGGCAGAAGCAATTACGGAACATCTTCCGGACACAGAAGCACATCTTCTGGTTATTCTTCACGATCTGGAGGAAATCATTCTACCAGACGCAGTGGATATCACAGAAAAAAAGGACCGAATTACAAGATCATTGCTATTGCAGGTGTAGTTCTGATCGTATTTATTACAGGTATTTCTCTTGCACTGAAGGGAAAAGGCTCCAATACAGATATTGCAGGAACTGAAACTGTGATCGAAAGCGAATCTAAGACTGAAATGCAGAAGGAAGTCCAGGTGGACGGCATTTCCATTACAGGAATGCCTAAAAGCGAAGCAAAGGCAGCTATTTTAAAAGAGTTCCCATGGAGTATGACCGTTGAGTATGACTCTGACCAGTACCAGGTAACAGACCTGATGGCAGAAAAAGTGGATGCTCTCTTAGATGAGATTTATAAGGAAGGCAGTGATCCACAGGAAAGCTATACATTAGATACTTCAGGACTGGACGAGCAGGTCAAAGCAGAGGCAGCAGCCTGCGCAGCAAAATGGGACAAGAAAGCAAAGAATGGTTCCATTGACAAGTTTGACGCTGCAAGCGGCAAGTTTGTATTTGCAGGAGAGGAAAATGGTTTTGCCATTGATCAGGACAAGCTGGCAGCAGACATTTCTCAGGCATTAAGTAATAAGAAGTTTGACGCAAAGATCACTGCAACAGGAAATACAGTAGCACCGGATATTTCAGCAGCCAGTGCGAAGGAAAAATATAAGACCATTAGTTCCTTTACAACTAATACCACTGCAAACCAGAATCGTAATACCAATGTGCGTCTGGCAGCAGAAGCTATTAATGGTACGGTTATCAAGCCAGGACAGGAATTTTCCTTTAACGGTACAGTAGGACAGCGTACAGAAGCCAAGGGATATAAGGGCGCAGCTGCCTATAATAACGGAGAAGTAGTACAGGAGATCGGCGGTGGTGTATGCCAGGTTTCTACTACTTTATACAATGCGGTATTTAAGGCTGGATTAAAGATCAGT
>JBNMGK010000425.1:0-2245 GCA_050872205.1 Enterocloster sp. | reverse complement strand
TTGAGATGGTAGCAGATTTCCAGGATCCAGTTGAGATGATCCCCAAGTATGTCCATGAATGGGAAAAGGGCTATAAGATCGTTATCGGCATTAAGACCAGCAGCAAGGAAAATAAGTTTATGTACTGGCTGCGCACCTGCTACTACAAGACCATTAAGAAAATGTCTGATGTAGAACAGATCGAACATTTTACAGGTTCCGGCCTTTATGACAGGGAATTTATTGAGATCCTGCGTAAATTAGATGATCCAACTCCGTTTTTACGTGGTATCGTGGCAGAGCTTGGCTACAAGCGTAAGGAGATCCCTTATGAGCAGCCAAAGCGCCGTGCAGGAAAGACCCACAACAACTTCTACCGCCTGTATGATGCGGCTATGTTAAGCGTTACTTCTTATACAAAAGAGGGACTGCGTCTGGCGACAATCTTCGGCGGTATCTGCGCAGCGGGAAGTATGCTGATCGCACTGATCTATCTGGTAATGAAGCTGATCTGGTGGGACCGTTTCCCTGCAGGTATGGCCCCAATGCTTATTGGAATGCTGTTTTTAGGTTCTGTCCAGTTATTTTTCATTGGCTTTCTGGGCGAGTACATTATGAGTATCAACCAGCGTGTAATGAAACGTCCTCTGGTCATTGAAGAAGAGAGACTGAATTTCGACCAGAGGGATAAAAACGGTGAAAAGGACGTAAAGGCAAAGAATGTAGATACAAAGGACGTAGATGCAAAGGACGGTAAGGAAAATGAAGTATAAAGTAGATGTGGTCCGTATCCGTGAAAATTCCATTACATTAAATGGCTGGGCTTTGGGAAAGACACCGGAGAGCAAGGTCACTTTTCGTGTAGAAGACGAGCATCACCAGCCGGTGAAGTGCAAAATGGTCTCTACCAGAAGAGATGATGTAAGCCAGATCTATTTTAAAAAAGTGATCGACAAGGAATTTGGTTTTGATATCCAGTTTCCTTATGAGCGCGGGAAAAGCTACTGGCTGCTGATCCGCTGTGACGGCAGACAGGCAAAGATCAAATACAATGAAGAGCTGATCACCAAAAGAGCCAGCGTGGCCCACAAGCGCATGGAAAAGATCAAGGACCTGATGAACATGGAGACAGTCCATGTTGCCCTTGATTTCTGGAAGGAAAATGGCCTTCGTGCCCTTATTAAAAAGTCCTGCCACAAGATCCAGGGACTGGATAATGATTACGACTACGGTGAATGGTATGACCTGACCAAGCCTACAGAGGAAGACTTAAAGGCCCAGAGAGAGACACATTTTGACTATGAGCCTTTATTTTCAGTGGTAATACCGGTATACAAAACACCGGAGCGCTATCTGAAAGAAATGTTGGATTCTATCCTGGATCAGACCTATGGACATTGGGAGGTCTGCATTGCAGACGGAAGCCCAAGAGGTCAGGACGTTGGGAAAGTCCTTAAAAAATATGCAGAAAAGGATCCACGTATCCACTATGAGATCTTAGGGGGAAACCGCGGTATTTCCGGAAATACCAATGCGGCTCTTTCTATGGCTGCCGGTGATTTTGTGATCCTGGCAGACCATGATGATACCATTCCGCCTCAGGCATTTTATGAGGTGGCAAAGGCTATCAATAAGCATCCGGACTGTGATGTGCTGTATTCAGATGAAGACAAGCTGGATATGGATGGGAAGGCTTTATTTGATCCTCATTTTAAGCCGGATTTCAACCCGGACCTGCTTACCAGCGTCAACTATATCTGCCATTTATTTGTTGTAAAGAAGGGCTTACTGGATCAGGTAGGCGGCTTCCGCCAGGAATTTGACGGTGCCCAGGATTATGACTTTATTTTTCGCTGCACCGAGCAGGCGAAGGAGATCGTTCACATTCCTCAGGTTCTGTACCACTGGCGCTGTCATCAGGATTCTACTGCCAGCAACCCGGAAAGCAAGATGTACGCTTTTGAGGCTGGTTCCAGAGCCATCATGGCACATTATGAGCGTATGGGCATTGCAGCAGAAAAGGTGGAAAAAGGCGTAGATTACGGTATTTACCATACTACTTTTAAGATCAAGGGTGAACCGTTAATTTCCATTATTATTCCAAACAAAGACCACAGTAAGGATCTGGATGTGTGTGTCCGCTCTATTTTAGAGAAGTCCACCTACCGGAACCTGGAATTTATTATTGTGGAAAATAACAGTACAGAGCCGGAGACCTTTGCTTATTATAGGGAAATGGAAGAAAAGCATCCGGCCTTTCATGTAG
>JBNMGK010000228.1:0-4777 GCA_050872205.1 Enterocloster sp. | reverse complement strand
GTGTAAATAAGAAGGCTCCTGAAATTTTCCACCACTGCCTCATAAGGACCTGTAAAATGCAGCAGGATATCCCCCAGCATCACATCCCTTGGCAGGCCAAGAGCTTTTACTGCGGCCCTTTTTCTGTCCTCTCTCATGCCATTTCTCCCGGAGCCTTTTCCTTTCATTATATGACGGCTCTTCCTTTAGGATACGCCTTTTTACTTTTATCCTCTTTCTGCACCCATTTTTTGATCCCGGAATATCTTATAGAGAAAGTATTTTCTGTGAGGTTTTTATGAATTCCAAGTTAAATCCTGCTTCTGATGCCATTTCCATGGTAAAAGCAGCACAGACAAACGAAGAAGATATTCCTGTAACCCCGCTGCCAAATCCAGGAGAAGGCGGGCATGTATATGACGGTTCTATGGATAATGGCTCCGGTGGGAACGGCTCTCTTGATGACGATCTCAGTTCTGTTCCTGTGATCCCGCTGCCCAATCCGGGAGAAGGCGGGCCTGTATACAATGGTCCTGATTACAACCGTCCTTCTGGCGGCATGGGACAGCCAGGCAGTTCCCAGGTACCGGTATACCGTCCTGTTTTCCCTTCTAATGGCTCTATTACCATTCTCCCAGGCATCAGCTTTCCATGCTATAACTGCACCACTTCCTCCAGTCTGGGCCGGGTACGCATTTTAAATGCTTCCTCCGGTTATCCTGCATTTAATGTATCTTTAGGAAACTGGCGTATTGGGGAGCAGTTAGATAACGGGGATCTTACCAGCTATGTACAGGCATCTTCCGGCTTCCAGACCGTTACTGTATCTGGGCCAAACGGCTATATCTATATCCAGAAAATGATCACCATCCGGGCCGGTTCTGCCTTAACAGTAGCTATTATTAATACCAGTACCGGCCTTGATCTTATGGAAATCTCCGACCTTTCCTGCAACGGCCCGGCTGGCACTGCCTGCATCAGAGCCTGCAACCTTTCCCCGGACCTTGGACCTTTTGATGTAGCTTTAGAAAACCGGGGCAATTCCTACCGCACCTTCACCAATGTCCGTTTCCAGGAAGTAACCCCATTCTCCAGCTTTGCACCAGGCTGGTATTCTATCTATGTATTCCGCACCAATGCATTTAATAACAGCAATGCCATTGCTGCAGCTTCTGCCTCCCTCAAGTCAGGAGGTTCTTATACTCTTTATATGTTTAACGGTCCTTCCAGCACTGACGGGCTGCGGACAATGATCTTATCAAATTAACGCTGCGAGGCTGCCGTTAGCAGCCTCTTTCAGGTGCATATAACAAAAGCAGGAAGCCCTGTGATTTTTTCTCACAACGCTTCCTGTTTCTTGCCTCCTCTGATACCGGATTGCTACGTGCTACGCACTCCCGCAATCCTAAAAACATTCGTAATCCGCTCATTTTTCTTCAAAAATGGCTCCTTACTCATGTTTTGACTCTGGTATCACTTTATGAAATACAACAATGTCTTTACAGTCCGCTCCAGCTCCAGCGGTTTTTCCAGAAATTCGTTCATTCCCACCTGGGCGCATTTCTGTCTGGTTTCTTCTGATACGCAGGCTGTAGCTGCAATAATAGGAATGGTCTCCCCGTCTTCTCTTCCACAGGTGCGGATCACTTTTGCCGCTTCACAACCATCCATTACCGGCATCATAATATCCATAAGAACTGCATCAAAGGTGCCCGCAGGCCGGCTTAAATATTCCTTTACCGCTTCTTCCCCGTTTTTAGCTGTTACCACCTGGGCTCCCGCTTCTTCCAGCATAAAACGGGCAATTTCTGTATTCAGCTCATTATCTTCTGCCAGAAGGATACAGGTTCCGGAAAGATTTTCCATGTCTTCCTCTGCACCTTCCTTTGCCTCTGTTTCCGCATGTCCTGTACTTTTACTGTTATCAAAAGCAGGATCCAGTTCTTCCGTTTTCTTCATCCCAGCCAGTTCAAAGGGCAGAGTGACCTTTACAGAAGTCCCCTCATCCAGGCTGCTGTCAATATGGATCGTGCCATGCATCTGGTGGACCAGAGTCCTTGCAATAGAAAGTCCCAGTCCTGCTCCCTGATAAACCGTCCTTGCATCTGATCTTTCCTGGGCAAAAGGCTCAAAGACATGGTCTAAAAACTCTTTTTTCATGCCAATGCCTGTATCTGAGATCACACACTGGTATATCACTTCTCCATTGCTGTACCTCAATTCATCATTCCAGTAAATATGTCCCCCAGGCTTATTATATTTTACAGCATTTTCCAGAACATGGCGGAACACTTCACAGACATGATCTCCATTAGCCAGCACCTGCGGCCAGCTTTCTATGGTTCCCTTATGTTCTTTTACAAGAGTAATGCCTCTTTCGTCCGCCTGTAAAATAGCTGTATCCAGAACTTCTTCAATAAGGCCTGCCAGATCCGTTTCTGTTTTCTCGTCTTCTCCTGCTCCGCTTTCCAGCTTATTCATTTCCATAACATTATCTACCAGATTTAAAAGCTGGTAAACTGCCATTTTGGCCTTACGGCGGTTATCCTCCAACACTTTGGGATCATCACATTTCCGGTTCATCTCCACAATGCCAAGAATGGCATTTAAAGGCGTACGCATATCATGGGACATGTTATTTAAAAATACCTGTTTCACACGGCTGGCTTCCTTTGCCTGCCGCAGTGCATCCTCTAAAACCTGGTTCTGATGTGCTTCTTTCTTCGCCGTTTTACGCAGAGAGACCACATGAATAGCTGTTATCATTATGATAATAGACAGAACACCCACTGTAACAGCACTTACAAGGCCAAGGTTATCTTTCAGGAAATCATCTGGCGTATAGGTCATCAGAGAGCTGATATAAGGATATGCATGATTTAGGCCATATCCATCTCCCAGTATACTGATTCCATGGTTTAGCAGGCGCAAAAGGGCGGTATTTCCAAATGCTACACCGAAACACCTGTCATCTGCTTCCGGAAGCGGACGGATACTTAGATCATTGTCTGTTCCGATCAGCTTCATGGAACGAAGAACATTGATAATGGTGCTGTCTGCCTCTCCTTCCCGCACCACCTTGATACACTCTTCAATACTGTCGCAGAAAAGGATCTGGGCATCTGGAAACTTTGCTATGGTATAATAATATTGCAGTTCATTTCCTTTATTGACCGCCATTTTCCTGGTGACATCTTTTTCGCCATTTCCTGTATACACCAGGTCCATACTGGACTGGACTACACAGGAGCTTTGCTGGTAGCGCAGCTTTTCCGCATAGGGGATCTGTCCTCCCACAGGAAAGACCAGGTCCACTTCCCCTGCTTTTAAAGCTTCTATCATCTCTTCATGGCTGGTAAAGCCTTTATAGATAAATTCCGGTTTATATACCTGTCCCGGAAGGGAAGAAAACAGATCCGGGATAATATCTGCAATAAGGCCGGTAACCTCTCCCTTTTCGTCTGTATCACTGTAAGGCATATAATGTTCCAGATAACCGATCTTTACCTGGGGATGAGCTTCCATCCACTCCTGCTCCTGAAGGGAGAGAAATACACTGATCGAGCTGTCTGCAGAATATTTATTGCGCAGTGTTTCCAGATAAAGGGCGTCCTGGGTATTCATGATCTCCAAAGCCATATTCAGCCCTTTTAAAAGGTCTTCCCTGTTTTTGGAAACGCACAGATAATATGGCTGCTTTCCAACGATCTCCACCGGGGTAATGCCTGTGTATTCCGAAACAATATTATCGGCGCTGACAAAGCCATCGATCTGGCGGGCATTAAAAGCAGAAGCACATTCTGCAAGATACTTATATGTAACTACCTCTATTTCCGCATGATTTTCCTCTTTCCATTCATTTAAAGCAGCAAGAATCTTCTCTTCCTCTACCGCGCCGATCTTTTTCCCCTTATAAGAGGCAATATTGGCGCTTTTCATGGAATTATCATCTGAGTCCTTATAAATATAATAAGTCTCTTTTAGCATTTCCTGCTCTGGATACAGAACCTCTTCGGCCCGCTCCTGGGAATAGGATATTCCGGCCATCATATCGATCTGGCCTGTTAAAAGCTTCTCATAAAGAGATGCCCAGTCTCCTGACACATACTCATACTGCCAGCCTGTATAGGAAGCAATCTTCTGGATGTACTCATAGCTGTAGCCTCTGTGCAGCGTTTTTACACCGTCACCTTCCTGGAAATCCTTTGCCTGGTAGTAACCGATCTTTACTGTTTCACCGTCTGTCTGCGCACCATAGGCAGTAGAACTCCCTAACCCCAGTATCATGCAGATACCAAAGAGCAATATAATATATAGTTTTCCCTTTTCCCGGCCTTTCATCTCCATACTCCCTTTATACAGACTGTTTATCATTCCTTTTCTTTGATACTATCATAATCTCAGGCATTTCTCAATCACAAGATCACCGTTCCAAAACCTTTTGAAAAATCCAGTTCACCTGTCCATTCTAAAGCTGCCGCTATGGTGATCCCATCTCCTGCCTGCTTGCCCACCAGCAATGCTCCCCCTGCAGCACAGGCTGACCGTTCACATACATTTCCCACTCCAATCTGTTTTTTCACGAAAGCAGACTCTTTAAAATCACCTGGCACCTGACTTAGCTGTTCTGGTGTATAGAAACGCTGTTCACAGGACTGTTCACTTTCAAAGGCTGTTTTTAATTCTAATACTGCAGGCTCATCCTGCTTCACATCTACGGAAGCAATGGCTTTTACCGCCAAAGGATCAATCTTATGTTCTTTTAGGAAAACCAGGACTTTTTCTTTCATACATTCCG
>JBNMGK010000404.1:0-2402 GCA_050872205.1 Enterocloster sp. | reverse complement strand
TAACCACTCTGTGGAAATACTGTACATCTGCATTTAAACCGGTTCCAATGGCTGTTCCACCTAAGTTTAAGCAGCGGATCTCCTCTTTTGCATTGTCAAAGCGTTTAATATCACGACGGATGGCAGATGCGTAGGCATGGAATTCCTGTCCTAAACGGATGGGCACTGCATCCTGCAGCTGGGTCCTTCCCATTTTGATCACAGAGTCAAATTCTTTGGATTTATCCATCAATGCTGTTTCCAGGCGTTTTAACTGTTCCTGTGCATTGGAGATCAGCTTTAAGGCTGCCATTTTGCCACAGGATGGGAAAACATCATTGGTAGACTGTCCAAAGTTTACATGATCATTTGGATTTACCAGACTGTAATCACCTTTTTTGCCCCCTAAGATCTCAATGGCCCTGTTGGCGATCACCTCATTGGCATTCATATTCAGAGAAGTTCCTGCACCGCCCTGGATAGGATCTACAATAAACTGGTCATGAAGCTTGCCTGCTATGATCTCATCACAGGCCTGTGTAATGGCAGAAGCACGCTTTTTGTCCAGCTCTCCTACTTCAAAGTTAGTAATAGCTGCTGCTTTTTTGATCTGGGCCACACTTTTGATCAGCTCCGGATGCATTTTTAAACCTGTAATATAGAAATTTTCATGGGCACGCAGAGTCTGTACTCCATAATAAGCGTCAATGGGCACTTCTTTTTCTCCAATGGAATCGTGCTCTAAGCGGTATTTTTTCTCAGTCTCACTCATATTCTTTTCCTCCAAGGTCTAGCATATTCGCGGCAACTATATCGCTGCGATCTTTTCCTTGACTCTACTATATATTCAGGCTACAATATTTTCAAATACTTATAATTTCATACTTTCTATAGATAAATATCTATAATGACACATTTACCAAGGAGGAATCCCATGTTTCAGGGAATGCACTATGTTTATGAAGTTTATAAAGAAATGAGCTTTTCCAAGGCAGCCAGAAACCTTTTTATCAGCCAGCCCTCCTTAAGCGCTGCTGTAAAAAAGGCGGAAGCCCAGATCGGCTTTCCTATTTTTGACCGCAGCTCCAACCATATCCAGCTGACAGAGCTGGGAAAAGAATACATACGCTCTATTGAGATCATTATGGATGTGGAAAATGGATTTCAGAATTATATTAATGATATGAAGGAATTAAAAAGCGGCACTATTGCTATAGGCGGCACCAATCTGTTTGCCTCTTATGTACTCCCGCCCCTTTTATCCCGCTTTACAGAGCAGTATCCTCAGGTACAGGTAAACCTGGTGGAAGCAACTACCTCCCAGCTTACAGACCGTCTGTTTTCCGGCTCTTTAGACCTGCTGATCGACAATAAAAGCATGGATCCGGCTATTTATCAGAAAAGCTTCTTCTGTGAAGAGCACCTTCTGTTAGCTGTTCCCACCCGCCTGTCCGTAAATGAAAAAATGAAAAACTATGCCCTTACTGCCTCAGACATAAGAGAAAACCGGCATCTAAACTCAAGGATACCGCCGGTTCCCCTGGAAAATTTTCAAAATGAACCTTTCCTGCTCTTAAAATCCGGAAATGATACCCGTTCCCGGGCAGACCGCATCTGCCACAACGCCCACGTTCTTCCAAAGATAAAGCTGGAACTGGATCAGCAGATCACTGCCTATAACCTGTCCCGGTACGGCATGGGAATCTCTTTCTGTTCTGACACCCTGGTGCGCCATGTACCGGACGATGAGGGACTGGTATACTATAAGTTAAACCACCAGGATGCCCTTAGAGAGTTGAATTTCTATTATAAACGGAACCGGTATATGTCCCGGATCGTCAGCACCTTCCTGGATATGATCTGAAAATACGGCAAAAATGATCAGATTTTATCTATCATATCTATAACTGTTATAGTCATTTATCTATAATACCCAAAAAATTCCCAGCCCCCAATGGCGGCTTTCTCCAGATATATGACATAAAAAAGGCTGCTGCAGAAATTTTTCTCTCTGCAGCAGCCTTATATCGTGACCTCACGCTTCCCTTACAGCATGTTTCATTTCCTTTACATACTCAGCTACATAAGGAACGCTGTCTTTTCCATATTTTGCGATCCGTTTTACAACGGCGCTTCCTACAATGGCTCCGTCTGACAGAGCTGCCATTTTCTTTGCCTGTTCTGGCTCGGAGATACCAAAGCCTACAGCACATGGAACATCGGTGACTGCACGGATCTGCTCTACTAAAGCACCGATATCAGTCTTGATCTCGCTTCTTACACCTGTAACGCCTAAAGAAGATACTACATAGATAAATCCTGTGGCTTCCTTTGCTACCATGGCAATTCTGTGATCAGAGGTAGGTGCGATCATGGAGATCAAGTCCAGACCATATTTCCTGCAGATAGGCTCAAATTCTTCT
>JBNMGK010000138.1:0-6464 GCA_050872205.1 Enterocloster sp. | reverse complement strand
GGTTGCAGATGGGTTCAAAAAGCAGGATGCACAGGATACGCAGGGAAGCGCTGTTTATGACAGCTGTGTCTGTGGTGAACAGGCCAGAAAAAAGATCACGGAACAGGACAATGGTAAAAATGGGGATGGAACTGCATATGGTGGATAAGATCAGGCAGAGCCAGAGGATCTTTTTGCATCTTGCATATTGTCCTGCGGCATAGTTCTGGCTGGTAAAGGTTGTAATGGTCTGTCCGAAGGCTGTGATCACATAGTAGGTGAAATATTCAAAGTTCATGGCAATGGTACTGCCTGCAATGGCTGTTTCACCGAAGCTGTTTACGGTTGCCTGGATGAAGATATTGGCAAAACAGAAGACTGCTCCCTGAATGGCAGAGGGGATGCCTGTTTTAAGGATTTCCCTGGCAAAGTTTGAGGAAAAATGAGGTCTGGAAAAAACTAAATGGAACTGTTCATCTTTTTTCAGGCGGTGAAGGACCAGTAAGGATGAAAAAAGGGTGGAAATATCCGTAGCAATGGCAACTCCGGCCACACCCATATGAAAAAGAAGCACAAAAACCAGGTTCAGGCCTACATTGATAATGCCGGAAAGCATTAATGCCAAAAATGGATAGCGGCTGTCACCACGGGCACGAAGGATAGAAGAGCCGAAATCATAAAGCAGCAAAAAGGGATATCCCAGCATATAGATCTGCAGGTAGAGACTGGCAGAGTGAAAAATGTTTTCCGGGGTGTGGATCAGGCGCAGAAGTGGTCCGGCGATACATTGGCCTAAGATAGCGCCTGCAATGCCAATAAAAAGGGATAAGAGAAGGGCGGTCAGCACAGAGGCAGGAGCATTTTTTTCATCATGGCTGCCGATCTGACCGGCGATCAGGACATTTGCACCAATGGACAGACCAGAAGAGACAGTGACGATCAGCGCAATGATCTCTGTATTTGTACCAACTGCCGCAAGGGCGTCTGCGTTGCCAAAATATCCCACGATGGCA
The DNA here is from genome assembly GCA_050872205.1 of Enterocloster sp. GTDB lineage: Bacteria > Bacillota > Clostridia > Lachnospirales > Lachnospiraceae > Enterocloster. The sequence goes on along the minus strand of JBNMGK010000138.1, from coordinate 5,472 downwards.
GTGTCAGCTGCGTTAAATAACTGCTGGATCATACTGCTTAATGCAATGGGCAGTGTAAATAATAACAGTTTTCCGGCTAATGGGCCGTGAAGCATATCTATGTCTGATTTTTTTCTTTTCGTTTCCATGATCAACTTACCTCCCGGTTATTCTTGAAATAGTATACAGGATAAGATAAAATATAAAAAACGAATATTATTGATAAGATATATCGAAAAATGGAATAGATAGAAAAGGGGAACAAATGGAGACGAAGCAGACCAAAATGGAAAATCCCTTATTAAAATATCTTGCTTTTGTAAAGACTGTAGAAAAAGGCAGCTTTACCAGGGCTGCAAAAGAAATGAATTACGCCCAGTCTTCTGTGAGCAAAATGGTAGCGGATCTGGAAAAAGAATGGGGAATGACACTCCTTGAACGGAGCAAAAATGGGGTCAGCCTCACTTCGGCAGGAGAGCAGGTGATGCCATTTCTGCGGAAAGTATTAAGTGAACATCAAAAACTGGAAGGCCAGATCAGCCAGATGAATGGTATAGAGACAGGTGAAGTCCGTATTGGAACCTTTTCTAGTGTAGCCATTAACTGGCTGCCCAATATTTTTGCAAGGCTGCAAAAGGATTATCCTGGTATTGAATATGAAATGCTTTTAGGGGACTATGAGGAAGTGGAGCGCTGGATTGAGGAAGGACGGGTGGACTGCGGCTTTTTGCGGCTTCCTACAGTGGCGAAATTTGATACCATGTTGTTAAAACAGGATGAATATAAAGTGGTGCTGCCAATGGATCATACTCTTGCGAAAGAAGAAAAAATAGACATAGAAGATCTGAATGGACTGCCCTTTCTTCTGCTGGAACATGGAGGAAAAACGGAAGTTTCCGATCTTTTGGAACGCTATCATGTACAGCCGGATGTGCGGTTTACCACATGGGAAGATTTTGCCATTATGGCGATGGTGGAAAAGGGAATGGGCGTAGGCATTCTGCCGGATATGATCTTACAGAGGATCCCCTATAAGATCCAGATACGGTCTTTGAAAGAACCCTATTATCGTCCCATTGGTCTTGCTATGAAAGATAAGGAGCATTTGTCACCGGCTGTGAAGAAGTTTATGGAATATCTGACTTTTCGGGAAAAAATATAAAACATTTATTGACATTTAAATATGGGTGTTTTATAATATGTAGCATGCTACATGTTAGAGAGTAAAGAATAAAAGGGGGAAACAATATGCGCAGGCCGCTGGGCTATCTTTTTAAGGTTATTACAGATAAGATGATCGAAAAAGCGGATAAGGACATGGAACAGTATGGCCTTACCTTTACCCAGTCAAGAGTCCTTGGTTTTTTGAGGGATAAGGAGTGCGTGACCCAGAAGGAGATTGAAAAGCATTTGGAAGTGTCTCATCCTACGGTAGTTGGCATTGTTTCCAGAATGGAGCAGAACGGTTTTGTGACTACCTGGTTTGATCCGGAAGATAAGCGGAATAAAATGGTGAAGCTGACGGAGAAAGCACACAAAACAGGAGAACTGTTAGAGGCTTCTTCCAAGATCCATGACCGGGAAATGTTTTATTTTCTGACAGAAGAGGAAATCGTAGAGCTGGGAGATATGCTCACAACAATTTATGAACATTTTTCCAAGTGATGAGGAATCAGATCAATAATAAGCTGCGCTTTTAATGGCAGCTTTTTATGGTCAGGCATATCAAGGAGGCGCCAGTGGCGGCTCCGATGATTTTAAATAAATCTGTAGCATGCTACATATTGCAAAGACGAAAGGAGAGACAAAAAATGATCACTACGTTATTAAAAAGCCTGAGGGCTTACAAAAAAACGTCGTTGGCCACCATGTTTTTTTCCATGGCAGAGGTGGTATTTGAAATTTTAACCCCTTTATATATGTCCGGGCTGATCGACCGCGGTATTGAGGAAGGAGATATGGGAGTTGTATGGCGGTATGGAGCCATTTTATTGTTTATGGCTTTTCTGGCTCTGGTCACAGGTATGCTTTCCGCTCATCTGGGAGCAAAAGCGGCAGCTGGTTTTGCTGCGAACCTGCGTCAGGATATGTACGATAAAGTGCAGACCTTTGCATTTTCCAATATTGACAAATTTTCCGCTGCATCCATAGTCACTCGTCTGACCACAGATGTGACCAACCTGCAGAACGCCTACCAGATGCTTATCCGTATGGCGATCCGGGGACCGGTGATGATCCTTTTTTCCATGATCGTATCCTGGAACATCAACCGGAGCATTTCTCTGGTTTTCCTGGCTGTGATCCCGGTTCTGGCGCTGATCCTGGGAGTGATCGTGATTAAAGTACATCCGGTATTTGAACGGGTCTTCCATAGATACGATTCTTTAAATGAGATCGTTCAGGAAAATGTAAGAGGCATCCGCGTGGTAAAAGCCTTTAATCAGGAAGAAAAGGAGACCACTCATTTTAAAGCAGTATCAGAAAAGATCTGTGGGGAATTTACAAAAGGAGAGCGGCTCATCGCGTTAAACTCCCCCAGCATGCAGTTTTGCATGTATGCCTGCACCATTTTGATCTCCTGGATCTGGGCAAAAGGGATCATTGCAAGTGGAAATGACCCGGCTCTGGGACTGACCACTGGTAATCTGACGGCCCTTCTTACTTATTCCATGCAGATCCTTATGAGTCTTATGATGCTGTCCATGGTATTTGCCATGATCACCATTGCCAGTTCTTCTGCAAACCGTATTGCGGAAATTTTAAAAGAAGAGGCAGATATTACAGATCCAAAGGATCCTGTTACAGAAGTGAAAAACGGGGAGATCCGCTTTGAAAATGTATCCTTTATGTATAAAAAGGATGCAAACCGTCCGGTACTGGATCAGGTTTCGCTGGATATAAAGTCGGGGCAGACCATTGGCATCATTGGCGGCACCGGTTCATCTAAATCTTCCCTGGTACAGCTGATCCCAAGACTTTATGACGTGACAGAAGGCGCTGTTTTCGTAGGCGGCAGAAATGTAAAAGAATACAGTCTGGAGGCTCTTCGAAACAGCGTTGCCATGGTCCTTCAGAAAAATGAATTGTTTTCGGGAACAATCAAAGAAAACCTGCGGTGGGGCAATGAAAATGCAACGGATGAAGAGATACAGGAAGCCTGCAGGCTGGCACAGGCCGATGAATTTATCCAGTTGATGCCGGAAAAATATGAAACTTATATCGAACAGGGGGGCACCAATGTATCTGGCGGCCAGAAGCAGCGTCTGTGCATTGCAAGAGCATTACTTAAAAAGCCCAAGGTGCTTATTTTAGATGATTCTACCAGTGCTGTGGATACCCGTACAGATGCCCTGATCCAGGGCGCACTGGCGAAGTTATTGCCGGATACAACGAAGATCATTATTGCCCAGAGGATCAGCTCTATTGAACATGCAGACCAGATCTTTGTAATGGAAGGCGGGCGCATTGCAGATAGAGGAACCCATGAACAGCTGATCCAGTCCAGTGATATTTACAGAGAAGTATACACATCACAGAAGAAAGGAGCAGAGGAAAATGAATAGAAATATAGAAAAAAATACAGGCAAAAGCGCAGATAAAAACAGCGCAAAACGGTTGTTTTCTTATATGAAGTCTTACAAAAAAGAACTGATATTTGTAGTGATCTGCATTATAGTCAGTGCCATTGCCAGTGCGGCTTCTTCCATGTTCCTTCAGGTATTGATCGACCGTTATATTACCCCGTTATTGGGTCAGGACCGGCCGGTATTTACCGGGCTTTTAAGAGCATTGTCCTGTATGGCAGTGATCTACGCAGCAGGTACCCTTTCCACATGGTTTTATAACCGCCAGATGGTGACCATTGCCCAGGGAACATTGAAAAAGATCCGTGATGACATGTTTACGGCCATGGAAAAACTGCCAATCGGATATTTTGACAGCCATACCCACGGAGATATTATGAGCCTTTATACCAATGATACAGATACGCTCCGTCAGATGATCGCCCAGTCCATGTCCCAGCTTGTTTCCTCTGCCTGCACCATTGCAGCTGTTTTTGTGTGCATGCTTTATGAAAGCGTGGTCCTGACAGCAGTAGTGTGTGCTGCCATGTTTTTTATCCTGAAACTGGTAAAGATCATAGCAGGAAAAAGCGGCTCCTGCTTTATGGCCCAGCAGAAGGCGCTGGCAGATCTGGATGGCTATGTGGAAGAAATGATCAACGGCCAGAAGGTTATCAAGGTATTCTGCCATGAAAAACAGGCGAAAATGGGAATGGAAGAAAAAAACCGTATCTGGCAGGAAAATGCAGCCAGAGCCAATGGTTATGCCAACTCCATGATGCCCATGATGAACGCTTTGGGATATGTGCTGTATGTGGTGGTGGCTGTGTTAGGTGCTTATATGTCCATTGCTGGCATGAAAACACCTGGGCTGACCGGTTTTCATACACTGACACTGGGAATGATCGCCTCATTCCTTACGCTGACAAAAAGCTTTATGAATCCTATTTCCCAGATCTCCAACCAGTTTAATTCCATTGTAATGGCACTGGCAGGCGCAAAACGTATTTTTGACTTTATGGATGAGGAGCCGGAGGCGGATGAAGGCTATGTGACTTTGGTAGATGCACTGGAAAAAAATGGAAGACTGGTGGAAGCTTCTTCCCATACTGGAATGTGGGCATGGAAGCATCCACATCATGACGGAACGGTTACTTATACAAAGGTAGAAGGAAAGATTGTATTTGATCATGTGGATTTTGGATATACGCCAGAAAAGACTATTTTACATGATATTACGCTGTACGCTGAGCCGGGACAGAAGATTGCTTTTGTAGGAGCCACAGGAGCTGGAAAGACAACGATCACCAATTTGATCAACCGGTTTTATGACATTGCAGACGGCAAGATCCGTTATGATGGGATCAATATCAATAAGATCAAAAAGGCGGATCTGCGCCGATCATTAGGCGTTGTTTTGCAGGATGTGAACCTGTTTACAGGAACTGTTATGGAGAACCTGCGCTATGGAAATCCCGGGGCTACAGATGAGCAGTGTATTGCTGCAGCGAAACTGGCTAATGCGGATGATTTTATCAGAAGACTCCCCGAGGGATATGAGACCATGTTAAAAGGAGATGGAAGCGGTCTGTCCCAGGGCCAGAGACAGCTGCTATCTATTGCCAGAGCAGCTGTCCTTGATCCGCCTGTAATGATACTGGATGAGGCTACATCATCCATTGATACCCGTACCGAAGCCCTGGTTCAGGGCGGCATGGATAAGCTGATGGAAGGAAGAACGGTATTTGTCATAGCACATCGTTTATCTACGGTGAAAAACTCCGATGTGATCATGGTTCTGGATCACGGAAGAATCATAGAACGGGGCAGCCATGAGAAGCTGATGGAAGAGAAAGGGTCTTACTATCAGCTGTATACGGGGGCTTTTGAACTGACATGAGCGTGATAGCGTGGGTTTGTGAGTCGACAT
>JBNMGK010000378.1:0-2658 GCA_050872205.1 Enterocloster sp. | reverse complement strand
GACTCTTCTGTTACTTATTTTATTGACAGTGACATGCCGGAATGGGATTTTAAGGAATTAAAGGGTGATGAAAGTTTTTACTTTAATGAAAAGGGTGAGTTGGTGATCACCTTTGACGAGACAGAGGTTGCTCCGGCTTATATGGGAGCTGTGGAGTTTGCCATTCCCCAGTCAGTAACAGGAGCTTTTGAATAGGTGTCAGGGAACAGGCCGTAAGCATGTTCTTTCCCATATATAGAAAAACAGCCGCAGGAATGTCTTTACGACCTGTTCCTGCGGCTGTTTGTGCCAAAGCACATTTCATACGGAGGAAAAGGGATTTGAACCCTTGCGCCGGTGTTACCGACCTACTGGTGTTCGAAGCCAGACCCTTCAACCACTTGGGTATTCCTCCAGTTATTGCTAACTGATTAATTATACAATACTTTTCCGGCTTTGGGTAGTAGGTAATTTACTTTATTTCTTCTATATAATAGATGTAATCCAGGGAACGCAGTGCTTCAATGATGTCACTGTGTTTTTTGTCTTTTTTCAGTTCCTGGCTGTCTACAGTCAGAGAAACCGTATAAACGCTGAGACCGGAATTTAAGTAAGCTGGATTCGCCTCAATATCGTCAATGCGGATGCCCAGTTTCCGGATGGTTGCCACAAAATCCTGAAGCTTGAAGCTGCTCTTTAATTCCAGATGCACCTCAAAATGGTTCGAATGATCTTTTAAATAGCGCTCTGCTGACGGAAACAGTGAAATGCCGCAAAGAAGAGCCAGGAAAATAACAAATGCGGAAATATACATTCCTGCACCAACCATTACCCCCATAAAACCGCACGCCCAGAGAGCAGCCGATGTGGTCAGTCCCTTGATCTGATTCTTGGAGCTGAAAAGAATAGAATTGCCGCTTAACATGGCGATCCCTACAACGGCAGCCCCGGAAATAATAGGGATTCCAAAGGAAAATTCACTGGCCAGATACAGATCTGTAAGCACCGCTGCCGTAGCTGATACGCTGACCAGCATAAAAGTTCTCATTCCTGCAGAGTGGCGTTTGCTGGATCGTTCACAGCCGATCACTGCTGCCAAAGCCAGCGATAAAACAATACGCAGGACCACCTGCTGTCCTATTCCTCCCATGATCCACCCTTTTGTCAGTTCTGCTGTTATATATCCCATATTAATACGTCCTCCTTGCTCTTAAATGATTGCGCAGCGCTCCCACTGCTTCATATTGTTCATTGGCAGCTTCTAAAAATGCCTGCTCTTCCGGCGAAATAGTCTCTTCTGTTTCCGGTATCTCCTGCTGGATCTCATGGATCCGTTCAATCAGCATTTCCAGCCGGGTCATGGGATCCTTTTCTTTTGCCTCCTTTGGCAGTTCAATTTCCCCATAAGAACCGGATAAATATAAGGACACCTTGGCGCAGGCCGGACCAGTCAGCTCATACAGTACACTGGATGCCAGAATAACCGTATGTAAGTCAATGCCCATCTGGCCTCCTAAGGTTCTTGCACCCAGAGCTGCCAGGCCAATGGCTACACCTGCCTGAGGCACCAGTGCAAGACCTAAGTAATTGCGTACCTGTTTTTTCTTATGTACTGCCATGCAGCCTAAATAAGCGCCTGCATATTTTCCTATAATACGTGTCAGGAAATATGCCACCCCGATGACCAAAAGAGAAGCCCCGTCTTCTCCTGCGGTGGGATTAAGAAGTGCATCCAGTCTAAAAGAAAGCCCGGATCTTACAAAAAACAAAAGCAGAATGGGCGGACTGAAGTAATTTAACTGTTTAAACAGCTTATCATCATCGGATAAGTTAATGTAAATGGTTCCCATGGACATACAGCCAAGAAGAGGTGATACATCGGCCAGAGAACAGATGCCGCAAAAAGCAAACAGCGCTGCCACAGATACAATCAGCCGGTTGTCTTTGTATTTTTTCTTTGGCATCATGCATTTTAACAGCCATCCAAAAATACCGCCAAGTACCAGTACTGCTCCGTTAATGAAAATGGGTTTTAAGATATTTCCCACTTGGAAGCCGCCTCCTGAAAGAGCTGCCAGTGCAATGGAAATGGCTGCACTGTATTCCACCAGGCCAACTACATCGTCCAAAGCAACTACCTGTAAAAGGGTATCTACAAAATCCCCTTTTGCCCCAGTCTGGCGGATAGTCATAATGGTGGATGCAGGAGCTGTGGCTGATGCCAAAGCTGCCAGTACAATGGAAAATGCCAGATTCAGGTGTAATACGCCGTAAACCACTGCGAAAACGCACACAGATGCCAGCACCGCTTCCATAATTGTGATCACTACCACCTTCCATCCGTTTTTCTTTAATACAGAAAAGCGGAAGAATTCGCCCGTGCTGAAAGCAATAAAAGCAAGTGCAATGTCTGAAAGAAAATCCATACCATCTATGACCTTTACCGGCACCATATCCAGACAATAAGGTCCCATAAGGATCCCCGCCAGAATGTACCCCGTTACATTTGGCAGCTTAAACTTTCTGGTGATGCGGGTCATAAGATATCCAGCAAACAGCATCAGGGCAATGGTGATGATGACCACCGATGCCTGGCTTGTTGCATGGTAAAATAAAAATGACTTCATGTTATAACCCCCTCGTTTTCCTTGTGTATCATGTTTCTATATGATATACTAT
>JBNMGK010000339.1:0-3208 GCA_050872205.1 Enterocloster sp. | reverse complement strand
GTATTCCCCGTTTACTGTTACAGAAGCGCCTACCCTTAATACCGGCGTATCCACGGGCCTGGTGGTATCTGTTCCCATTTCCGTTGTCTGGTTGTTTTCAGTCTGGCCTGTATCTTCCTGCGGTACCGTAGTGATCGATACAACCACCGGTTCATAGGAATGGTATTCCTTAAATTCAACCTTATAATACTGGTCTCCAGGTTCTCCGCCTTTATCAATAAGCTCAAAGTTGGAAATGATGCACCGCACATTTGTGTTCTGCATTCCAGACCGTGATATGATCACTCTGCAGATTTTTTTTCGTTTTAACGCTTTTTCAAATTTATTAACATAAAAAGACACAGCTTTGGCTCCACTGTTCACATAGGGAGCCTTACGGTTTCCAGGAAAAAATGACTCCCAGGAAAGCACTTTTAAAGAAGGCTTCCTGGGAACCACGATTTCTCCTACTTCAATGACGTTATAGGTTTTATGATCAGTCGGATATTTAATATTCACTTCTTCCGGATTGACCGGCATCTTAACTTTCTTTCCAGCAAATACTACATAAATCGAATATTTACTTTTAAGTCCTGCCATTAAATATGCCTCCTTCCATTAGCCATGGGGTACCGGTGTCTGAGAGTTTATTTCCTCAATAAGCATCTTCTGGATGTAATCTGTAACATCACCTGCAGTAAGGTTTCCACCTGCGGACTCCGGTACCGTGACGTTGATCTGTGGTGCCAGTGTTTTCAGTTCGATCCGGTTCATATATCGGCGTTCTGCCAGATCCCGATAGAGTTTCAGATCCTCATCTGACAGCTTGATATCATCAACCTTACCAACTTTTCCTACTTTGCCTACATTGGCAATATCACCACCATTACCTAACTGAAGATCTCCAAAGCTACCCGCCAAATCTCCGATATTTAAACTCAGATTGTCCAGTTTTGTACCCAGATTGGCTCCGTAGTTTCCCCACTCTGCAGCTGTGGTTCCTATATCCAGGTTTGCCATTCGTTTGATCTGGATCGCATTTTCCCCAAAGGTACTGTCTACCCAGCTTGACAGCTTTCCACGGAAACCACTTACTGCTCCCTGCAAATGAGATCCAGTCAGAGCGTCAACAGCTCCGGCAACCGTTTCAACCATGCTGAGTATCGTATCTAAAGCGTCTGAAAACAGATGTGCTATAGCTGCCACCGGATCATTAAACACATTTGCAAAAAACTCAGCAAAGGACGCGATCACATTCCAAAGCGTAGCAAATACGTTGTATCCAACTGCATAGATCATGCCGAATACCTGGCCGACCCAGCCGCCAATTTCCTGCATACCAACACCAAATTGCTGTGCTGCAATTAAGGCTCCAGCAAATAATGCCGCCATTAAAAGAATAGGCCAGTTGGCCGCCGCCCACGCTGCCGCATGCGTTCCTGCAGCTGCTGCACTTGCAAGGGCCGTTTGTATGGCCTGGGCTTTTACAAATAAAAAAACAGCCCCAACAGCCGTAAGCATCGGAATAATCATATCCATATTATCGGCTACAAATAAAGCACCCTGACCGATTGCCGCAAGCGCATCTGTTCCCACCTGGGCCAAAGCAGAAAATAGAGAAATGGTTTCTCCTAAAATCTCCTGCCCTTTATCCGTCTGAATAAAATCATTCCAGGCCTGGGCCATTTCTTTTGCGCTATGCTGCACAATGTTCTTTCCCTGTGTCATTGCATCAGAAAGTGTCATTGGCATACTTGCAAACTTTTTATTCGTTTCATCTGCCATATCCAGCAGTGAATTTTTTACTACCTGAGCCGTGACTTTTCCGTCCTCTGCATACTGCTTGATCGATCCGGAAGCCCAGCCCATACTTTCTTCAATGGTCCTGGCAATTCCCGGAGCTGCGGCAAGAATGGAGTTTAAATCCTGACCACGAAGAACACCGGCAGCCATTGCCTGGGTAAGCTGGATCATAGCGTTGCTCTGCTCCTGGGCCGATGCACCGCCAATCTTAAACTGCTTATTGACCTGTTCTGTAAATGCGATCAATTCTTCATTGGAAGAAAACGCATTCTTTGCATTTAAGCCCATTTTACCTACTGCATCTGCAGTATCAGAATAAGCGGCTCTGGAACGCAGTGCTGACTGATAGATCAGATCATTTAACTGCGCCACGGAATGTGTTTCATCTTTCATCAGGTTTAACCTGGCATTGATCTGTGCCTGACTGTCTGATAACTCAAGAAAGTCCTTTATAAGAGATGTAACTCCGGCTGCCGCCGCAATATTTCTTATGGTTTTCAAAAGATTGTTGGCATGTCCGTCTGTCTCCTGGGTCTTTCTTCCAAGCTGTTCCTGGTTTTTAATGGTTTCAACCAGTGCCGCATTACTCTCTTTAATTGCCTTGGTCATCTGATCAAAGCCGGACCCATTTATATAATTAGAAGCTTTGCTGATCATCTGCAAAGCCTCTCCCTGTGCCCTGATCTGACCATTTATATCCTGGAGCTTCTGTTCTAAGGTATCAAAGCCAGTAGCAGCAATATAGTTAGAAGCTTTTCCCATCATTTCAATAGTGCTGTCTACCTTCTCTGTTGTCTTTACCGCTGACTCTCCCAAATTAAGGAAACGGGTAAACGCAGCAGTAAAGCTGTCTGTTAAAATAAGATTTTCCTGTATCTGTCCCACTTACCCGCCTCCTTACTTATCTTTGACTTCTTTGGAAAGCCGTTCCATCATAGCTGCCATTAAAAGCTTTTCTCTTTGAGACCGTTTTTCAAAATCTTCCGGGAAGATGCCAAGAGAGACAAAGGCAAAATAAGAAGTCTCTGTCTCCCAGTCTCCTCCCTCTAAGAGTTTTTTGCCATCTTTAAAACATTCTGGGCTGCTTTAATGTCATTGATCTCTGAGATCGCATCCTGGATGATCTGTTTTTCACCAACAGAAAACATGATGCTCGGCACATCTGCCGGATCCATTACACCGTAAAATGTGCATAACTCTGTATCTTTTAAGTTTGGTTCTACCAGACACATTGCGATCAGCTGATTTCCATAGGTTATTGCATCAAGATTACCCTTTTCATCTGAGTACCTGCGCACCAGGATCTCATTCTCCTTAGGAGAAATGGACTTTACCACAAAAGGCAGTGGATTTCCTTCCTCATCCTTAAAATTTTCCAGGTACACGGTCTTGGTCTTTCCTGCCGGTGCCGGTCTTAAATAAGCTC
>JBNMGK010000429.1:0-2202 GCA_050872205.1 Enterocloster sp. | reverse complement strand
TGAATTCTGCAGATGCAGACAGAAGAAGGTCGGAAGAAGAGTTTAATGCTGTCTCTACAGAGTCCTGGATCACACCGATGATAAAGCCGATACCTACGATCTGCATGGCAATGTCATTGGAAATACCGAAAAGTGAGCATGCCATAGGGATCAGAAGCAGGGAACCTCCTGCTACACCAGATGCTCCGCAGGCAGATAAGGTTGCCAGGATACTTAAGATAATGGCACTTGGGATATCAACTGCGATACCTAAGGTGTGGGCTGCAGCCAGTGTCATAACTGTAATAGTGATCGCAGCTCCGTCCATGTTAATGGTTGCTCCCAGTGGAATAGTAACAGAATATGTATCCTTATCCAGTCCCATTTCTGCGCAGGCTTCCATATTAATAGGAATGTTTGCAGCAGAACTGCGGGTAAAGAATGCGGTAATGGCACTCTTCTTTAAGCACTTGAAGATCAGCGGATATGGATTCTTACGAATGCACCAGAACACTAAGATCGGATTGGTGACAAAGTAGATAAACAGCATAGAGCCTAAAAGCACAGCTAACAGTTTACCATATTCTGTGAAAGTTGAAAGCCCATTTACAGAAACTGTATTGTATACAAGACCCATAATACCAAATGGAGCACACTGGATGATCCAGGTAACGGTCTTTGAAAGAGCTGCGGAAATATCATTTAAGGACTGTTTTGTTGTATCAGATGCCTTACGCAGTGCGATACCGATAAGAACAGCCCATACAAGGATACCAATATAGTTTGCAGATACTAAGGACTGTACCGGGTTGGTTACCACATTCATAAGAAGTGTTCTTAATACTTCTGCTACGCCCTGAGGTGCTGCCATATCAGCAGCTGCATCTGCAAGAGTCAGTGTTACAGGAAATACGCTGCTTGCAGTAACTGCTACAATGGCAGCCAGGAATGTACTGAACATATACATAATGATAACTGTACGGATAACGCCTCCGTGGCTTTTTCCTGCATAGCATAAAGAACTGATAACTAAGAAAAATACCAGTAATGGCGCAATGGCTTTTAATGCGCCAACAAATACATCACCTAAAATGGCGATCCCGCCTTCGGATGGAACAAACATTCCTAATAAAGCACCGATCACAAGACCAGCCACGATCCTCTGCACCAGGCTGATGCCGGTCCAGGTCTGAACTATCTTTTTCATACTTTTTTCTATCCCTTCTATTTAGTAAAGTGTTAAAAATACGCAACGGAAAATATTATACACAATATGTCCATAAAATACAAATGTTTTTTTATGACGGACATTTTAAGTGAAATATCTTTCATACAAACTCTATACATAACCCCTCAGATACTTTCATAGACTGTACAAAAGTATTCTGAGGGGTTTTCCTTTGAAAGATTATATTGAAGAACGGGCTGTAGCCATTGCTAATTACATTATAGATCACAACGCTACGGTACGCCAGACTGCAAAACGATTTGGGATAAGCAAGAGCACAGTGCACAAGGACTGCACGGAGAGACTTATCTCTATCAATCCATCTCTTGCCGCCCAGACCCGAGTGGTCCTGGATCTGAACAAATCTGAACGCCATATACGAGGTGGAATGGCTACAAGGGAGAAATACCAGCACCGGCTGGCGATCTGCAGCCGGGAGGAGAAATAACAGTATTCGCCACATTTATAAACACACAATATCAGCCTTCTGCCGTCTGAAATACTATTTTCCAGACGGCAGAATTCATGTATAATTATATATTATGATGTTCTACGTGCTCTGCACTCTCGCAATTCTAATCATACATACTTTTTGAAATAATATACTGTCATGATCAGGAAACTGATCACCCAGCCAACAGGCCATCCCATTCCTACTACATAAATATTTTTAACAAACTGACTGCTGATAAACAGATAGATCTGACGCATGACCACCATGGAAAACAGCATAATGATCATAGGACCTTTGGAGTCCTTTCTGCCCCGGATCGCACCGGCCAATATGGAATTGGCACAGTTAAACTGGCGGAAAAGCAGTGTCAGATCAATAAAGATCACACCATAGCGGATAGCTTCACTGTCTCTGGTAAACATGGCAGTCAATGGCTTCGCCAGCACAAACAAAAATATCGAGAATACCAATGTGACCGCCGCCGATAATATAAGGGCCGCCCTGGTACCTTCTTTTACCCGTTTCATAAGCCCGGCCCCGC
>JBNMGK010000077.1:0-9477 GCA_050872205.1 Enterocloster sp. | reverse complement strand
TTCTTACACGTTCCCATGGATCATCTTTCAGGAAACGGACTGCTACATCGAAAGTAGCGCCGCCCCACATTTCCATGGAGTCATATCCAACTGCATCCATCTGCTCTAAGAGCGGGATCATATCTGCAGTGGTAAGACGGGTTGCAAAAAGTGACTGCTGTCCGTCACGGAAATCTACACTGTTGAATTTAAGAGGAGTTCCTGCGCCTGCAAAGTCTGCTGCTCCGATTCCGGAAGGAGCAGAAAGTTCAGGAGCTTTTTTTCTGTTCCAGAACAAAATACCACACCTTTCATTTAATAATTAATGCTGGAGTTTTTTTAGATTGTTCTCTGGTCAGTTTACAGTACCTGGAAAATGGCAGGTTCCGGCAGGAAATCAAAAAAGAATCCGGAGGGGACCAGGTACTGAAAACTGGCCAGAGAACTGCAGATCCGGGCAGATGCAAAAGGGGAAGTGTGCATGTCAGGAACCTGCAAAGGTTGAATCATGTAGGATGTGTAATACTTAAGTCAAACGTTAAACTAAATCGTTAAAACAAGAATACTAAAAAAGAATGGGATTGTCAAGAGGAAAAATGAAAAAGAAGAAAAAAGACGATTGTGGTATATAAAGATACTCTGAAGTGAGTAAAATAAATGCAGGAGTCAGTATTTATGGCTCCTGCATAAAATAAGGGATTACTATTGGATTAGGAAAAACTCTCCCTCAGCACCAGCTTCGCATGTACTTTCACATGCTCCGGTGTCAGGTCATTGTTCAGAACTTTCTTTCTCACCAGGCGAAGAACCTGCTGGCCGATCTCCTTGTTTGGCATTTCTACTACACTAAGGGAGGGAACATAATAGGAAGCAGCACCCGGATCCAGCATACCGATAGAGAGAAGTTCTGCATTTTCGGGAACGGAGATCCCCTGTTCGTGGAACGCTCTTAAAGCACCAAGGGCAATGGCATCGGAGTCACAGAAGATCATTTTAGGCGGTTCGCAAAGAGCAGCGTACTGTTTGCCGATTTCATAACCGCCATTACGGGTACTGGGGCCCTTCAAAATGTATTTTTCATCTGTTTTAATTCCAAGGCGTTCACAGGAATTTATAAATGCCTGGACACGGCGGTTTGTAGCGAAGTAGGAATGACCAGATGCAAAGATAGCTGCTTCTGTATAGCCTTTCTGGCGGATCTTTGTAGCTGCCATCAGACCGACTTCATCATTATCGGTGCATACAGTGGAAAAATGTTCAGAGTTACGGTTGATCAGTACCACTGGCATACGTGGGCAGATGCCTTCAAGCCACTGCTGGTCTTTTACAGAGCATGCACCGATAATGGCACCACTGTAGCCATTTTTTAAGAAAGCAGAGCCATACTGTTCCAGTTTGTCATTTTCGTAAGTCTGTATCATCATTTCACGGTCAAAGCCAGATTCGGCAATTTCAAGCGGAATGAAATTTAAGAAAGAAGCCAGAATGGAAACACGATATTCCAGGGGCCAGAAAAATGCGATCACGGGACGTTCATTTTCCTGGGAGCGCAGACGTCTTGCACTTAAATTGGGCTGATAACCCAGATCCCGCATTGCTTCTGCTACACGCTGCTGGGTAGCAGCGGAGATTTTTCGTTCTTCTGATTTTCCATTTATGATAATGGACACGGTTGTAACAGATACACCGGCCTGTTTTGCCACATCTTTTATAGTTGCCATATGTTCACCTTTATACTTTTCTATGTTTACTAAAATCAATCTTAAGCCAGATTCCCACATTATGTCAAGCAGGAAAGAAAGCCACTGTGGATCATGTATGAAAATTGCACAATAAGTAATACGTTAAACTATATAAAACTGACAAACAATATTGTATTTTTCTCAAAGCACTTGACAAACGTCAAACGATAAACTATTATTTGTGCCAAGGATGAACGTTTTACTAACACGTTAAACTAAATGGAATATGTACATGATGCTACCATAAAATGTGGTACAAACAACATAAAAATGCACAAGTACATATTTGCAAAAGCAAGGCATTTCGCCGGCTGCCAGGTTTCTGGGGAAGAGAGGCCTGACAGGAATGAAAAATGACAGCTAATTAAAAACGATCAACCCCACAAAGAAAGGAAAGTACAGATTATGAGTAAAGTAAGCAGAGCAATGGACGGAAACGAAGCAGCAGCTTACGCTTCCTACGCTTTTACTGAAGTAGCAGCGATCTATCCGATCACACCATCTTCTCCAATGGCTGAACTGGTTGACAAGTGGTCAGCAAATGGAATGAAGATCATGTTTGGCCAGCAGGTAAAGCTGGTTGAGATGCAGTCCGAATGCGGAGCTGTTTCCGCAGTGCACGGTGCATTAGACGGCGGTGTACTGGCAACCTCTTATACAGCATCCCAGGGACTTATGTTAATGATCCCCACCATGTATCGTATTGCAGGCCAGTTAAAGCCAGGTGTTATCCATGTAGCATCCAGAAACGTAGCAACCCATGCAATTTCCATTAACGCAGAGCATTCCGATGTTATGGCCTGTCGTCAGACCGGATATGCAATGTTAGCATCTTCTTCTCCACAGGAGGCAATGGATTTAGGTGCAGTTGCTCATCTGTCCGCAATCAAAGGTCATGTACCTTTCCTTCATTTCTTTGATGGTTTCCGTACTTCCCATGAGATCCAGAAAGTAGAATGTCTGGATTACGAAGATTTAAAGAAGCTGGTTGACTGGAAAGAACTGGAAAAATTCCGTGAGAACGCATTAAATCCAGAGCATCCGGTTTTAAGAACTACAGGCCAGTATTCTGATACATATTTCCAGAGTCGTGAAGCATGCAATACCTATTATGATGCACTGCCAGATATCGTTGCAGATTATATGAGCGAGATCAGCAAGATCACAGGAAGAGATTATAAGCCATTTAACTATTATGGTGCTCCAGATGCAGAGCGTGTGATCGTAGTAATGGGATCTGCAAGCGGCGTTCTTCGTGAGACTGTAGATTACTTAAATGCAAAGGGCGAAAAGGTTGGTTTCATTGATGCTCATCTGTACCGCCCATTCTCAGCAAAGTACTTCTTAAGCCAGCTGCCTGAGACTGTAAAGATGATCACTGTTGGTGACCGTACCAAGGAGCCAGGTGCAGCAGGCGAGCCACTGTACGAGGATGTATGTTCCGTAATCCTGGAGTCCGGCAGAAATATCAAGGTTTTAGCATGCCGCTATGGTCTGGCAAGCAAGGACTACACACCAGCCCAGGTTATTGCACAGTTTGACAATATGAAGGCTGCAGAGCCAAAGAACCACTACACAGTAGGTATCAATGATGATGTAACTCATCTGTCACTGCCTGTAGGACCAGAAGTAAATACCGTTCCAGAAGGAACCATCAGCTGCAAGTTCTGGGGTCTTGGTTCTGACGGTACTGTAGGTGCAAACAAGAATACCATTAAGATCATTGGTGATCACACAGATTTAAATGTTCAGGCTTACTTTGAGTATGACGGCAAGAAGTCTGGTGGTGTTACCCGTTCCCACTTACGTTTTGGTAAGAAGCCAACTAACTCTACCTACCTTGTCAACCACGCAGATTTTATTGCCTGCCACAACAAGTCCTATCTGGATCGTTACGATATCCTGGCAGATGCAAAGGAAGGCGCAAATGTGCTGATCACCTGTGACTGGAAGGGCGAAGAGTTAGAGAAGCATTTAACTCCTGCATTTAAGAAAGCAGCAGCTTTAAAGAAGATCCATCTGTATACCATTGATTCCACTGCAATTGCTGCAGAGCTGGGACTGGGAAGCAGAACCAATACCATTTTACAGGCTGCATTCTTCAAGATTACCGGAATCATTCCAATCGAAGAAGCAGTTGGATATATGAAGAAAGCTATCTTAAAGTCCTACGGAAGAAAGGGCGAAAAGATCGTCAACATGAACTACGCAGCTGTTGATAAGGGCGTAGAAATGGTAGAAGAGGCAGAAGTACCTGCAAGATGGGCTGACATTGAGATCCCAGAAGAAAAAGTGGATGAGAACCTGCCAAAGTGGATCCGCAAGATCCAGATGCCTGTAAATGCTATGAAGGGAGACAACATTCCAGTCAGCGATTTCACCGATCTGCCAGACGGAACCATGCCTCAGGGTACTTCCAAGTACGAAAAGAGAGGTATTGCAGTTAATATTCCTGTTTGGGACAGCGAGAAATGTATCCAGTGTAATATGTGTTCCTACGTTTGCCCTCATGCCTGCATCCGTCCATTCCTTGTAACAGAAGATGAGGCAGCAAAAGCACCGGAAACCTTTACAACTACTGCTGTTAAGGGCAAAGGCGCTGAAGGTTTACGTTTCCGTTTACAGGTATCTGCTCTTGACTGTACAGGCTGCGGAAGCTGTGCAAATGTATGCCCGTCTAAGGAAAAGGCTATTACCATGAAGCCATTAGACAACAACTTAAATGAAGCAGATAACTGGGAATATGCAATGAAGTTAGCTCCAAAGGCAAATCCATTTGGAACAACTACTGTTAAGGGCAGCCAGTTTGAGCAGCCACTGTTAGAGTTCCCAGGCTCCTGCCCAGGATGCGGCGAAACTCCTTATGCAAAGCTGATCACACAGCTGTTTGGTGACCGTATGTATGTAGCAACTGCAACAGGATGCTCCCAGGTATGGTCCACCAGCTTCCCATCCTTCCCATATACCACCAACCACAAGGGACAGGGACCTGCAGTAGGCGGCTCCTTATTCGAGAACAACGCTGAGTATGGTATGGGTATCTGGCTTTCTGTTGAACAGCAGAGAGAAAAGCTGGCTAAGCATGTAGAGGAACTGGCTGAAAAGACAGATGATGCCAAGATCAAAGAAACAGCAGCAGCATGGCTGGCATCTTACAATGACAAGAGTTCCCGTGAAACAGGTGAAGCATTAAAGAATGCTATTCTGGAAAGCGGTTTATTAAGTGAAAATGCAGATCTGGTTGCAGCAAATGTTCCTGGAGATGATGTTAAGGCACTGGCTGAGGCAGTTCGTGAAAACTTTGACCATTTAACTAAGAAATCCGTATGGTTCTTCGGCGGCGACGGCTGGGCATACGATATCGGTTACGGCGGCTTAGACCATGTATTAGCTTCCGGTGCAGACGTAAATGTAATGGTATTTGATACTGAGATCTACTCCAATACAGGCGGCCAGGCATCTAAGGCAACTCCTACCGGTGCAGTAGCACAGTTCGCAGCAGCTGGTAAGCGCAGAAAGAAGAAAGACTTAGGCATGATGGCAATGAGCTACGGCGATGTATATGTAGCACAGGTAGCTATGGGCGCAAATCCTGCACAGTTCTTAAAGGCAGTAACAGAAGCAGAAGCTCATAAGGGACCGTCTCTGATCATTGCCTATGCTCCATGTATCAGCCACGGACTGCGCTGCGGAATGAGTGATGTTCAGGGTGAGATCAAGCGTGCAGTTGAAGTTGGTTACTGGCAGTTATACAGAAACAACCCAGAACTGATCAAGGAAGGCAAGAATCCATTTATCCTGGATTCCAAGGAACCTCAGGGAGACTTCAGAGAGTTCTTAAGAGGCGAGGTTCGTTTCTCATCTCTGGAGCGTACCTTCCCGGAGGCAGCCGATGCACTGTTTGAGCGTACGGAAAGCGAAGCAAAGGCACGTTACGCAAAATACAAAGAACTTGCTGAGAAAAACTAAAACAGGAGAAGAAGATTATGAGTACATTTGTAGAACGATTACTTGGGGGAAAAGCCGGTACAGTTGTAACTGTGGAACCGGACTGGATCGTTATCAATGATGGTGTATCTCATGCTGCGGTAGAGGAAATCTCTGCCGTAGCAAAACCTGAAAAGGTAATGGTCATTTATGATCATGATGTACCAACCGGACGTCCGGAAGCAGCAGCCATTTTAAGAAAGAACCTGGCATTTGCTGAGAAATATGGATGTCCTTATATTCAGGCAGAAGGCGTTGGATATCAGTATATGTTAAATGAAGTGGTAAAACCGGGCCAGATCATTGTAGGCGGCGGTTCCCACGGAAGTATTTTCGGGAGCATCGGTGCTCTGGGCATCAATGTAAGTATTCCAGAGCTGGCAAGAGCAGCTGAAACAGACCGTTACAGTATCATTGTTCCGGAAACAGTTTATGTAAATCTGGAAGGCAGCTTAAAAGAAAGTGTAACCGTTATGGACGCAGCACTTGCATTCCTGGCAGAAGATCATGAGTTAAACCGCAAGGCAGTAGAAATCTATGCCCCTTCCTTTGATACACATGAGAAGGCAGTATTCTGCAGCATGGCATGTATCACCGGGGCATTTACTGCATCCATTACAGAAGAAAAGCAGTCTGCTGGTTTAACGTTGGACTTAGGCTCTGTAGAGCCAATGCTCATGCTTCCATGCGGCGACAGAAATGACCAGAAGAAGGCAGAGATCACTCCTAAGGCTTCCAAGACTGGCATGGAATTAAATGCAGGTCAGATTGGCGGCTATACTGGCGGAACCATTGAGGAATTACGCAAAGCTGCTTCTATGTTAGAGGGACACAAGCTGGCCTTAGGCTTCCGTTTAAGCATCTGCCCGGCAACCAGCCGCGACTATCTTCTGGCTGCAGAAGAAGGCATTCTTGCAAAATTCATTGATTTTGGAGCACAGATCAATGCAGCAGGCGATCACAGCGTTGTGATCCAGGGACCTGGAGCAATGGGACATAAAGAACGTCTGGTAACTACCGGACTGTATACCTTTACAGGATCCATGGGCTGCGATGACGCAGAAGTTTATACAGGCTCTGTTGAAACAGTAATGAACGCTTCCTTTGCGAAGCAGATGTAAGGAGGCAGCTATGGAAAAGAAGTTCAGTGGAAAAATCTGGAAATTCGGAAATGATATTGATACAGATACCATTATCCCTGGAAAAAGAGGTACCATCCCGGATCGTAACGAGATGAAAAAATATGCATTTGAGTTGTTAAAGCCGGAATTTGGTTCAACCGTTCAGCCGGGAGACATCCTGGTAGCAGGAACCAACTTTGGCTGTGGCTCCAGCCGTGAGCAGGCAGCTACCGTTCTTTCTTACAATGGTGTCCGCTGCATTATCGCAAAGAGCTTTGCAAGAATTTTCTTCAGAAATGCATTTAACAGCGGCATCCTTCTTCTTACCTGTGATCAGATCCAGGATGTATGTGAAGGCGGCGATATCGTTACGGTAGATGTAGACGCACAGACGGTCAGTGTAAATGGAAAGACCTTCAAGGTTGGTTCTGTTCCTGAAAATCTGTATAACATCGTGGCAAACGGCGGACTGATCGAAGATACCAAGAAGCGCCTTGCAGCTGGAAATGTAAAGCAGGAGATCAAACCTCTTTCTATGGAACAATGCCGTAAAAAAGGTTACACCATGGTAGAGAAGATCTTAAAGAAAAATGCCGGAAAAGAGCATGTGGTTCCTGGTGATATTGTGATCACAAAGCCAGATATGTTCATGATCCATGATATTTATACTACTTATCTGTTAGAGACCATGAAGGATATCGGTGCAGACAAGATCGATGATCCAGATAAGGTAACCATCGTCTGGGATCACTGTATGCCAACTGCAGTTGCTAAAAATGACTATGACCATTATGAAGCTGGTCTGGAGTTGGCGAGAACCTACGGAATTAAGAAGCTTCACATTGGCGAAGGCATCTGCCACACCATTATGCATGAAGCAAAATATGCAAAGCCAGGTGAAATCGCAACTGCAACAGACAGCCATACAACCACTTACGGTGGTGCCGGAAACTTCTGTTCTGGCATTGGTACAGCAGAAATGGCAGCAGCTCTTATTACCGGAGAACTTTGGTTTAAGGTTCCGGAAGCCATTAAGATCGTATTAAACGGACATTTAAGAGACGGTGTTATGAGTAAGGACGTTATCCTTCGTATCTTAGGTGATATCAAAGCAGACGGCGGACAGTACAAGTCTCTGGAATTTACCGGTCCTGCAGCCCATGAAATGAGCATGGAACAGCGTTTTACAGTTGCAAACATGGCTCTGGAAGCAGGCGCAAAGTGTGGTCTGTTTGAAGCAGATGAAAAGACAGCAGAATACTACGGAATGCCATTAGAGGATATTGACTGGGTATGTGTAGATGATGAAGCAAAGTATGAAAAGGTACTTACCTATGATGTAAGCGAACTGGAACCTCAGCTTTCCTGCCCACAGGGTGTTGACAATGTTCACCCTATCAGCGAAGTAAAGGGAACCAAGATGGATGAGGTATATCTGGGAAGCTGTACTAACGGAAGTATTGAAGATATGGAAGCAGCTGCAAAGATCTTAAAAGGCCGTAAAGTGGCAAAGGGACTGCGTTTCATCGTTGTTCCTGCAACCAATACCATTTTCAAGCAGGCCATTGAAAGAGGATATATCAAGACATTTATTGAAGCAGGTGCAGTGATCTGCCATCCATGCTGTGGTCTTTGCTGCGGTATGCCATATGGTCTGATGACAGATGATGAAAGAATTCTGCTGACTGCAAACCGTAACTTTATCGGACGTCAGGGAACCAAGAAGACTTTAAGTTATCTGTCAAGCCCAACGGTCGCAGCAGCAACTGCTGTTATGGGCGGTGTAACAGACCCGGCTGAACTGCCATCATTGGCTTAAGAACAGGCGGTTTGATGTTCTCCCGGATCCCGGGAGGACATCTGTAAACAGGAGGAAAATCAATGATAAAGAATTTTGAACAGCTGAAAGAAATGTTAAAAGCTATGCCGGTAAAACGCAAAGTAGCAGTGGTGCCGGCTCAGGATGAACATACACTGGAAGCTATCAGCCACGCTTATAAAGACGGCATGGTTGAGCCGGTACTTATTGGTGATGAGCCAAAGATCCGTGAGATCTTAGCCCAGATCGGTACAGATGCAGACAAGATGACCATTATCCATGTGGAAGATCCTACAGAAGCTATCCAGAAGGCTGCTGATATGGCAAGAGACGGAGAAGTAGACTGCATTATGAAGGGAAAAACCGAAACAGGCGCCCTGATGAAGGTACTGGTAAACCGAGAAAGAGGTATCAGAAAGAACGATACCATGAGTTTATTAGCATTTATGGAAAGCCCAAATTACCACAAGGTATTTGCAATCACCGATGTAGGTCTTCTTACTTATCCTTCTAAGGAGCAGAAGAAGGCAGCTATCCAGAATGCAGTAGAAGCTTTTCATGCATTAGGAGTAGCGCAGCCTAAGGTAGCCATTCTTGCAGCAGTAGAAAAGGTAAATCCTAAAATGAAGGAAACCGTAGAAGCAGCTGAGATCAAGGAAGAAGGCGTAGAAGGCTGTATCATCGAAGGACCGATCAGCTATGATCTGGCTATGGATCCTGCGTCTGCACCGATCAAGGGCTATGTAAGTCCTGTTGCAGGAGATGCAGATCTTTTAGTTGTTCCGGATATTGTAAGCGGAAACATTGCAGCAAAGACTATCACTGTGAT
>JBNMGK010000003.1:0-28889 GCA_050872205.1 Enterocloster sp. | reverse complement strand
TCCGAACTCTTCCTGGACATAGGTATAACCTTTTCCATAGCCAAACTCTTCAATACTGTCTTTGTGGTTCTTATCACAGATCTGGGCAATACACAACATTTCAGCCCAGTCCGCTGTATCAATGACCAGGGTTTTACAGATATCCGGATGGTTCTTTACATACATGACCTGATCCATAAGCATCATCCAGCTGCTTGGTTCCTTGGTACGTGCAATGTCCATATCCCTGGTAGAACCTTCTGTATCAATAAACAGTGGATCCGGGAAGCAGGAAGCCAGCGTGGACTTCCCGATCCCTTCCGGACCGTAGATCACGGTCTTTTTGGCTCCTGGTCGTTTTCCTCTGATGATCTCCATTTATAAACATACCTTCTTTCTTTTATTAGTAGCCTGAATTTTCATTGTGACCCACCTGCAATTTTCAGGAGAGTAGGGTCCATCAACATTTATCCTGTCTATGGTACAAGTCCCTCTTGGGGCATTTTCATCATAGCCATTGCTCATTGCCCACTTGCGAAATACCGCATAATCATGTCGCCATTCAGGACAAATGTATATCCCTCTCCCACCATAATCCTGATATCGATTATGTGAAGGATAATAGCAACGATCTATCATTCCTCTCCATACTCTGAATAAACGTTCTTTAGTTCCACCATGTGTTCGCCTGTTGTGCTGACTGTCTGCCCATTCACGCTGCAGACATCCACATGATTTTTGTCCACTACTTCTTAATGATTTCCCATTGACTATTACCGTTTTCCCGCAGTCACATATGCATTTCCAGTAAATATCTCCCTGAGAACTTCTTTTTGACGTCGCTTGTATTACTGTCAGTCTGCCAAAGCGTTTACCTGTCAAATCTATCGGCTGCCCCATTAAAACACACCGGCTTTCCAATCTTTTTGCAACGGTCTGTTTTCTTCCACACCTGCCGTTGCATTTCCTTCCATGTCATATGAATAACCATCACTTATCACAATGCTGCACTCATCCCCCGTAGATACTCTGGTAGCGATCGCCTGGAGTCCTTCTGCTTCCAGCCACTTTCCAAACTCCTGCAGGGTATTCAGATCCATCTGTTCCAGCTTGTCCATGAGTACAAAGCCGCAGTTCGGATTTAACCGGCGTACGATCGCGGTAGATACCTTAAGCTGTTCGGATCCGGACATGTTATCCCATTTCTGGCCGTTATAGACCAGCTCCCCGTCCTCAACTGTCAGCCCTGGTAGCGGCAGATCTGCCTGTTTTAACAGTTCCAGCTTTTTATCCCGTACCTCCTGGATCTTTACGGTCAGCGCATTGTACTGTTCCCGGTATCCCTTGGCATCCTCCTCAGCTTTGTCTTTATCCAGGTTAGCACGTACTTTCCGGTTGGTCTCTTCCACCTGCGCAATGTTCTGTTCCAGCTCTGCCGTAGACTGATCCTGCAGGTTCTCACTGGTTGACCGGGCGATCTTAAGGTCCGCTTCCAGGTCAGCCTGTTTTCTTAAAAGCTCCTGGATCTGGTCCGTAACACGCTGCATCTCCTGTTCTAACTGGTGGCGTCTTTCACGTTTTCTCTGGTTTTCCCCGTTCTGTGCCAGTATCTCCTGCTGTTTGTGGATCAGTTCTGCTGCAGAGATCGGAACTGACGGGACATCCGGATAATAAGGCTGCTCTTTTGCGTACTTCTCTTTCTGATCCGCTGTACGTCCCACATAAGTACGCTCACTGTAAAGTTCCTTCTCTTCCTTTTCCAACTGGGCCAGCTGGTCTCCCACACCGATGATGTTTAACAGGATACCTGCCTTTTCCTTGTCGGAAGCCTCCATAAATTTGGGAAGGTCCAACGCCAGCTGCTCCACAAACTCATTTAAAAGCTGCTGCCCGGCCTTCTGTCCCTGTGGATCCGTTACCTTTAATGTGCTGTTCTTACCCTTACGTTCCACTACCAGACCATTACTCATGACTATATGAAGATTTGGCGGGATCACAGAGCCTTCCCTCTGAGCCTGGGACGGCCGGTACTTGTCCCCGCCTAAAGCCCAGGCGATCGCATCCAGGACAGAGGTCTTCCCCTGGTTATTGTTTCCACCAATGATCGTAAGCCCATTTGCTGTTGGTTCGATCTTTACTGCCTTTACACGCTTGACGTTCTCGATCTCAAGCTTGTTAATTTTCATTGCCATCTTGCTTTTCTCCTTCTCCCTCCGTATAATGAGGGTGTACAATTTTTTCTTTTGGACCTATCGCAGCTGCAACTGCCTGGGTCCTTTTTCTTTCCACACATCACAGCACCTGGACCGCAAGCGCAGCCCCAAGCATCATGAAGACCATTACCCAGATACTACCGGCTATAAATGTCTCCGTGATCCTTATCCAGTCCACTGGTTTCTTCTTTCTCGGTCTGGTTACCTGAACCGCCTGTACTGTCTGCACTCTCACATAGGACAGCTCCATACCGGTCCGGCCGTCATAGTTCTTGATCTTTGCCATTGCCTTTCTCTCCTTTCCAAGCTTGTCCACCAAGGCCGCTCTCAGGCGGTCTGGATCACTTCTGTATTAGGAATTGTCAAAAGCGATCTGTAGCAGATGCTATTAACAATATCTCTTCTCTGTTCTTCCGGAAGTTCATCCAGAAGCAATCTCTGTTCCCCAATCCTTACACGATTGGTAAAGGTAATCTCTTTCAATATCACCACCCCTCTCTCTTCATCTGTATGCCCTGAAGCATGTACTTGTTGCTTAATGCTCAATATTTTAGTCACTGCAAAGCAACGCCACACCCACGCATATCAAAGCGGTTAATGCTATGCTCACTGCCAAAGCTATTAAAAGCTTCACTATTCCATAACGGTAAAGTGCGGGCAATAATATGAGTGAAAATGCACTTAGGATGCATACCACTCCAATTACTTTTTTAGCCTTCAAACGATGTCTAACCATTTCACCAGGTGTATTAGCTGAAACATTTACAGAAATATTGTCAGCAAACATGCTATCTCGGTTTTTTCTGAGCAAGTAATACTTCTTTTTGAAAAATCCCTCTACAAACATCGTGTACTGCTCACCAGAAATCTCAAAAGTTATTCTGGTTTCCAACTTCCTCACCCCCTACTCCAACAGCTTCTCAATGGACACTCCCAGGTAGTCCGCTACTTTCTGAACTTTGCGAATACCGGGCTCATTGTCATTCCATTTGCTAACACTGCGATTAGAAAATCCAAGATCCCTTTCAAGGCGCCAAATGGAAATTCCCTTTTGATCACAAAGCTTTTTTACATTGTCGTATATCACAGTTCCACCTCCTTGTGTTATGATGTACATGCAGGCCTAACACCTCCGCGAGAGGGAGGTGAATGCCATAAAGAAAAAATATACCTATTCAGCTGAAGAGGTCCAAACTCTTTTAGCTAAAGGATATAGACTTTTGTCCATGTCCTATTTCGTAGGAGAAGACAGCCCTGCGCTGTATATCCTGGCTAAGTAATTAGCCGTCACTCGTAAACAAGCTTGTAGGTCTGCATGTATTCCACCGTATTCGCTGTACGGTGGAATTTTTATGGGTTGAGATTTCATCCCATGTACTTTGTTAGAGAAAATATTCTCATTCCTATATTGACTTTTGTGAGAAAATATTCTATTATACAAATAGGCAATATGAATTTATTCTCTTAAATCCAGTCTTTTAAATTGGCGTTTATCGACTGATCATCATTGTACGAGAATGTTTTCTCTTTACACTCCTTACTATACGAGAATATTTTCTTTTTGTCAATACTTTTTCGAGATTTTTTTCTCGTATTTGAAAGGGGACTATTATGACACTCAAAGACCGAATAAAAGCCCTTGCGCAAGAACGTGGTATTAGTTTACCTGCGCTTGAGTCAGAGTTGGGTTTTGGCAATAGTACAATCGTAAAATGGGATAAATCCACTCCTAATGCTGATAAGTTAAATGCTGTTGCTAAATACTTTAATGTTACAATGGATTATCTACTTAATGGCGATAGCGAAGAGCACACGGAACTCAATGCCAGAGATGAAAGAGATATAAAAAAGGATCTTGACTCTTTACGTGAAAAACTAGAAAACAAAGAACTGGGGCCTGCTGCTTATGACGGTGAAGATATTCCTGACGAAGACGTAGATCTTTTTCTCGGACAGGTTGAGCTAATGCTTCGCCGCTTAAAAGTAAAAAACAAAGCAAAGTACAATCCTAATAAAAACAAAAAGTAGGTGATCTTAAATTTGAATAATGAGATCAAAAAGAAAGTTTCTTATTATAGGAAAAAATTCCAGACCAATGATCCTTTTGTTATTGCAGATATGCTCGGCATCGAAACGGCCATTTGCGATATAGGATCACGTTCTGGATGCTACATGTACATGAAAAGAAGTAAATGCATCTGGATCAATGAGAACTTGGAAGGGAATGAAAAGCTCTTTGTTATGGCCCATGAACTTGGACATGCAATTCTTCATCCAAAGGAAAACTGCTACTTTATAAAACATAAAACGCTCTTTCTAAATTCTCGAAAAGAACAGGAGGCAAATACCTTTGCTATAAATCTCCTGGTACCAGATGATCTAATTACGGAATATATGCGTTATCAAGAGTGTACCATAGATCAGCTTTCACGAATTTTAGGGTATCAGAAGGAACTTATAGAATTAAGATTAAAATAAAGGTGCATAGGAGAATAATATGGAACCCTTAACAACAGAAGAGGCAAAACGCCTTATTGAATTAACTAAACAGGCATTAATTGATATTCTATCTTCTCCAGATCCTGGAGGAAATGTTGAATTTAATGTAAATGCCTTGGAAACAAAAGATACTTTTGCTATCAAAATTTACAGAGGAAAAATCAATAAAAATAAATATAATTACGGCGCTAGAATTTCAAAAAATAGTATAATACTATTGGAATTACACATAAATTCAGGTAATATACATATTAATCCTGATGGACAAAAAATCGCTGGATCACACTGGCATTATTACACACAAGAAAATGGCCTTAAAAATGCATTTCCAGCAGATGATCTATCCTCAAAAGATTTTGTCGAAAATACCATATTGTTTTTAAAAGAATTTCATATTGTAAATACGCCACGCATCAATCATCAAACAGATTTATTTTAATCATATCATGGAAAGGAGTGCGCATTATGGATATTCAGAAATGTATAAATGACTATGCCGACTGGTTAAAAAACGAAATTACATTTACCAAGATGGGAGAATATTTTGAAATTACTACTCCTTTCTTAGATTCATATAATGATTATTTTCAGTTATATGTCCGCCAAGACGGAGACACTGTTTTTTTCTCTGATGATAGTCAAACATTGAATAATCTGTATATGGGTGATTTTCAATTAACCTCTAATAGGAAGAAGCAGTTGCAAGGCATTTTATCCCAATACGGAGTTAAACTTAATCAAAACGAATTAACTACAACTTCACATATACGTGATTTTGCTCAGACAAAGCATATGTTTGTACAAGCCATGATTCGTGTTAGCGATTTATATATGACTTCTCGATCCAAGGTTTCTTCAATATTTATTGAAGATATCCAAGAATATTTCCAGAAGAACAATATTTATTGTACCGAGGATGTACAATTTAGAGGAAGATCTGGTTTTTATCATAGCTACGACTTTGTTTTGCAAAGAACAAAATTCAAGCCTGAACGTTTATGTATGGCCATTAACAATCCAACAAAAACAACTATTGGAAATGCACTATTTTCTTGGAATGATACCAAAAGTACCAGAAAACCCGATAGCCAATTAATTGTTTTACTTAATGATAGCAATAGTTTTAATAAAAGTATTGTCGATGCTTTATCGAATTATAACGCAAATTCTATTTTATGGAGCGAGCGCAATAAAAAAGAAGCTTTAGACTTATTATCCGCATAAAATGCAAAACCGCCCGGCATTGGCGTACCGAACGGCTTTACATAGATTTTCTCCTGCCAGTCTCCTGGCTATGATAAATCCAGCTTGAACACCTGAATTATATCATCTCCAGGACGTCTGCGCAAGGGGGCGTCTTTTTTGTACCCATTTTTCATAAAATAAAGCAAATACCAGGAGATGATAACATGAAAAAAGAAGAAGACACTGTAAAAACAGCTGCGCTCTACATCCGCGTCAGCACCGATAAACAGGAAGAACTGTCCCCGGACTCCCAGAGGCGCCTGCTCTTAGACTACGCCAAGAGCCACAATATGATCGTGTCCAACCAACACATCTACACGGAAAATGGTATTTCCGGCCGGAAGGCGGATAAGCGGCCGAAGTTCCAGCAGATGATCGCCGCCGCCAAGTCTGATGAACATCCCTTTGATGTGATCCTGCTGTGGAAGTTTTCCCGGTTTGCCCGCAACCAGGAAGAAAGTATCGTTTATAAGTCCATGCTGCGGAATAAATGCCATGTAGATGTGGTCAGTATCTCCGAACCACTGATCGAAGGGCCTTTCGGCGGCCTGATCGAGCGCATCATTGAGTGGATGGACGAATTTTACTCTATCCGCCTTTCTGGTGATGTCACTAGGGGAATGACCGAGAATGCCCTGCGTGGCGCCTACCAGTGCCGGCCGCCTCTGGGGTACCGCATCCCACACCACAAAGCTACTCCTGAGATCATTCCGGAAGAAGCTGCTATCGTTCAGCTGATCTTCGATAAATATGTAAATGAAAAGATGTCTTTATTCGCCTTGACCAAATACCTGAACGCCCAGGGATACAAAACCAGCCGTGGAAAGCCCTTTGAAAAACGTTCCCTGGAATACATTATCCAAAATCCCGGTTATGCAGGAGACGTCCGCTGGAACAGGACCATAAACGAAACCAATGAAGTACGTGACCGGTCAGAATGGATCATCCGTCCCGGCCACCACCCGGCTATCATCAGCAAAGAACTCTTTGAACAGGCCCAGGAGCGCTTCTTTAAGGAATACACGCCCAGAAATGCCAAGCCCTCAGAAGTGACCAAGCACTGGCTCTCAGGGCTTCTAAAATGTTCCGGATGCGGCCGTTCCCTTTCTTCCTGCGTAGTCCACAGGAAGTCTCTGCCGGATACCTTCTATTTCCAGTGTTATGGATATTTAAAAGGCAAATGCTCCACCAACTGCTATGTCAATGAAAGCGTGATCGGTCCTGCGGTCTTAAATGCCCTTAAAGACGCCCTTAACAACGGATCCGTTTCCTACTCCCTGCGCCAGCGTCAGACAGACCATGCACCGGATGCTGAAATTAAAAATATTGAGAAAAAATTGTCCCGACTGGACTCAAAAGAGCTTCGTGCAAAAGAAGCCTACATAGACGGAATTGACACTATAGAAGAATACCGGGCCAATAAAGAACGTATCAGCCAGGAACGAACAGAACTGGAGGAGCAGCTGACCAAACTTACCAGGAAGCCAGAAGAACCAGAAGATAATACCCGGAAAATGCTGCAGAGCATCTCCTCTATCCTGGACATCCTGCAGTCCGACTCCTTCACTCCCCAGGAGAAAAATGCAGCCCTAAAAAGCATTGTGGAGAAGATCACCTACGACCGGGCGAACAGTCACATTGACGTGGATTTTTATTTGGCCGAAAATCCAGAAATGCCCGCAAACCCTTGATTTATGCGGGTTTGCGGGCATCTATACGCACTGGCAATTTGGTTGACACAATGGGGATCCTGCTCCTTAGGCCAGCAGGGCTACAGCCCCATTGAAATTCTGCGCTACTACTACGGAGACAGCATGTATATCAACACAGCTGAACAGATTGCCGGTATTCCCGCTTCCTGGCCGGGATATGACCTGACTGTGGGCAGCTCCGGTGACAAGGTGCGCCAGCTTCAGGAGCAGTTAGATACTATTGCCCAGGTATATACAGCCATTCCCCGCATTCAGGCAGACGGTATTTACGGCCAGCAGACGGCTGCTGCTGTAAGGGAATTTCAGAACATATTCGGTCTGCCTCAGACAGGTGTAACGGATTTTGCCACCTGGTATAAGATTTCTCATATTTATGTGGGGATCACACGGATCGCGGAACTGTATTAACACGCAGAACCTGTCATTCACAATGTCCACCACTTCTTACAAATGCACGATGCCAGCTGCACTGGCAGCCTAAAAGCCGCCCACTCAGGCGGCTTTTTATGCCCATTTTCCCCTTTTATTCTCTTCTTTTCTATCTTTCCCTCATCTTTCTCCGATACACGGAGGGCGCACACCCTTTGATTCGCACAAATACCTTAGAATAGTAATTAGAATCATTAAAACCTGCTCCTGCAGCTGCCTCTGCCATAGAGCAGTTTGGATCCAGCAGATCAGCCAGACTTCTTTCGATCCTGTATTCCAGAATAAAATCAAATACTGTTTTCTTCATATATTTCTTAAACAGGCGGCTGCACTGACTGGTACACATATATACACTTTCCGCAATCTGCTCAATGGTCAGTTTCTTATCATAATTTTTCTCAATAAAGCTTAAGATTCCCCTTATACGCTCATAGTCCTTCTGCTCTCTTGGAGAAATTCCCCTCTGCCTGTCCACATTCAATACCAGCAGCTGCCAGAATTGCAGCAATTTTCCATTTATTTCCAGTTCATAGCCATCTGCCTGTCCATCATAAGCTTCAATGATCTCTTGTATCAATTTCACCATTTCCTCATGCCACCTCTGGCTCCCATCAAAGGCAACCCCGCAAAGAGCTCCGTCCTGAACCACGGGCATTACATATTTCTCATAAATAAGACTGTTTTCGTACCCATATACCAGCTTTGGATCAAAGGTAATAGAAATATAATGACAATCCTGTCCATTGACCATATTGCCGGAATGAAGGCTGTTGGCATTTCCAAACAGTGCCTGTCCTTCTTTTAAAATAAAAACAGATCCATTTACATGATATTCGATCACTCCCTCAGTAACAAGGGTCAGCTCCACCTCTGGATGCCAGTGCCAGAAAAAGGAACCTGTTTCATAGCCGGAAAGACATTCTCTGCTGACTAAAATAGGGAACTGGAAGCTGCCATGTTCCTTTAACTCTTTCTGGGATTTGTTGGTTATGATCTGCATAGAACCTCCGCGCAGGATATTACCTGTTTTTAGCAATATATTCAAGGAAAACTACCTAAACTTATTATATAATACATATATCTTACCTGTCTACCTTAATACAGGCATGACAATATACTATTTTCCAAAAGGAGCGTGTTCAAACATGGATGAGACTTTTACAAAAGCCAGAGCCTATCTTGCACAAAATTATTCAGACCCGGAACTGTCCCTTACAGACTTATGCCGGTATCTGGGCTTTAGCTGCTCCTATTTTTCTACCCTTTTTAAACAAAAGACCGGCTTAAACTACAGCCGTTATATTACCAGCCTGCGCTTAGAACAGGCAGCAAAACTTTTAACAGATACAGATGACACCGCCCTTTCCATTGGCTATCAGGTAGGCTATTCCGCCCCTAATTATTTCTGCCGTGCATTTAAAAAATTTTACGGGATCTCTCCTTCCCGTTATAGAGAAGAAAAAAGAGTTCCTACCGCCTGATTTTACAGACGGAAGGAACTTTTTTCGTTCGCTCACCATGCAAGTTAGCTCACCATACAACTTCTTCAACAGATCAATAAATTGCCGCTTCCCGCACCAGATAAGCCGGATAACCGGCTCTTTTCACATTCTGCTCCATGCGGATCCCATTTTCCATATCTGAAAATGCCCCCACACGCACCTTGTACAAACCTTCATCATACACGATAAAAGCGGGAAAACCAGCAGACTGCAGCTCTCCTGCCAGCCTCATGGCTCTTGCCCGGTCTTTAAATGCACCTGTCTGGACCTGATAATAAAGAGGTGTCTGCTCCTTCTGCTGCCGCAGTGTAGTCAGTATCCCATTTGCAATGGCCCTTGCAATCCCGTCAAAATTCCGGTCAAAAAAGGCATTGTCTATTGGATTATCAATAAATCCCACCTCTACCAGCACAGCCGGCATCTGAGTCTTTCTAAGGACCACCAGCCCCGGTCTCTCTTCGATCCCCTGATCTTTAAATCCCAGCTGCACCAGATTCCGCAAAATATTTTCTGCCAGAACAGCTGCCACACCAGAATCTTCATATACTAAAACAGATGCCCCGCTCCCTGTTCCCGGAACCGGCATTGCATTCCGGTGAATCGATACAAACAGATCTGCCCCGGACCGGTTGGCGATCTGCGCCTTCTCCTGAGGACTGTCATACACATCCGTTGTTCTTGTATACAATGTACTTACTCCATTTTCCTCTAAAATCCGTCCTACAGCAAGAGTCAGCCGCAGCGTATCATCTTTTTCTTTTCTTCCATTATAAATAGCTCCCGGCTCGTCACCGCCGTGACCGGCATCCAGGATGACATTTTCATTTCGGGCCATAAAATAAGCTCCTTCACATAGGTCTGTCTCTATACCATATGTGAAGAAGCTTATGAATGTTACCAGATTTATTGCATAATCCGATCTGCTGCACTATCAGATAAGAAACTTATACCACATCCACATCTACGCCTCTTGGCCCAACATGGGTAGAAAATACGATCTGGGTGCTGGTCTTTCCGAATTTCTGAAGCTGTCCGATGAAAATGTCCAGCTCCATGGTAGTCTGGAACGCCACCTTCATTAACATGGAATACTCGCCTGTTACACAGCTGCATTCCAGTACATTAGGCACGGACTCTGCAAAAGCGTAAAACTTCGGTTTATCTTCCGGTATCACATCCAGATTGATAAACGCTAAAATGTGATACCCTAATTTCATGGGATCTACCATGGCATGATACCCGGCGATGACCCCGTCTTTTTCCAGTTTCTCGATCCTTGCAGAAACGGCCGGAGATGACAGAAAGGTTTTTTCTGCGATGGTCTTTAAAGACATTCTGGCATTTTCCTGCAAAAGCTTTAATATTTTACGGTCGATATCATCCATGAGCATTAAGACTCCCTCCTGTGTGTTTGTTTCGCTTTCTTACCGTTTCAGCGCCTTCATGCGCTCCACTGCCTCTACTGTATTTTCATAAGTATTAAATGCAGTCAGACGGAAATATCCTTCTCCGCTTGGTCCAAAGCCGCTTCCTGGTGTTCCTACTACATTTGCCTCAGAAAGTAAGTAATCAAAGAACTCCCAGCTGGTCATTCCTTCATTTACCTTCATCCATACATATGGGGAATTCACTCCGCCAAATACAGTATAACCTGCTTCCTTTAATCCGTCATAGATCACTTTTGCGTTCCTCTTATAGTAAGCAACCTGCTCCATGACCTGCTTGTTTCCTTCTTCTGAGTAAACAGCTTCGCCTGCTCTCTGCTCAATGTAAGGAGCACCGTTAAACTTGGTTCCGTGACGTCTTGCCCATAAAGAATGAAGCATTACATCGCCGCACTTTAAGTCCTTCGGGATAACGGTATAACCTAAACGGACACCGGTAAATCCAGCCTTTTTGGAGAAGGAACGGAACTCAATAGCACAGGTTCTTGCTCCTGGGATCTCATAGATGCTGTGAGGAACATCATCCTCAGAAATATAAGCCTCATAAGCTGCGTCATATAAAATAACAGCGCCTTTTTCATTTGCGTAATCAACCCATACCTTTAACTGATCCTTTGTAAGGGTAGTACCTGTTGGGTTATTTGGAACACAGAGATAAATAAGATCAGGTGTCTCTTTTGGAAGCTCCGGAACAAAACCATTCTCTGCAGTACATGGCATATAGATCACATTGCTCCAGGTTCCCTTTTCTGTATCATACTCACCGGTACGGCCAGCCATAACATTTGTATCCACATATACAGGATAAACCGGGTCACAAACTGCAATCTTGCTGTCTGCACTGAAGATCTCCTGAATATTTCCGGTGTCGCTCTTTGCACCGTCAGAAACAAAGATCTCATCTGCCTCGATCTGGCATCCTCTTTCTTTAAAATCCTTTTTGGCAATGGTCTCTCTTAAAAATGCATATCCCAGATCAGGTGCATATCCATGGAAGGTCTCAGCATGTCCCATTTCATCTACTGCCTTGTGCATGGCATCAATGATCGCCGGAGCGATTGGAAGAGTTACATCACCGATTCCCAGACGGATCAGCTTTTTATCCGGGTTCTCCTTCTGGTATGCAGCCACTTTTTTTGCAATGGTAGAAAACAGGTAGCTTCCCGGCAGTTTCAGATAATTTTCATTTACTCTAAACATACTTTCATCCTCCATTAACGCAAACGCTCCCAGGACCTTTGAACCCACAACGTCGTAGATCCAAGGCCTGAGAGTGTATATTTTTCAGGTCCTGTATATTCTCTTAAGGAATATATACAGCACATCCTTTATTTATTTTCGGATAAATCATAATATATTTCTTCCGGGATGTCAATACTTCCGTGAAATACTTCTTTTGCAGGTCCCGTCATAAACAGATGCTTACTTTCCCGGTCAAAGCGGATCAGCAGGTCACCGCCGCGAAGAGATACCCGTACCTCATCGTCTGTAAAACCTCTTAAAATGGACGCCATGGCACTGGCTGTAGCTCCTGTTCCGCAGGCCCAGGTTTCCCCGCTGCCTCTCTCCCATACGCGCATACGGATATGGTCTCTGCTCTTAACTTCAATAAACTCAGAATTTACTCTGGCAGGCTGGAAACGTGGATGATTTTCATAAGACGGGCCTATCTTTTCCAGATCCAGGTCATCGATCCCCTCTGTAAAATAAACTGCATGAGGATTTCCCACACTGATGCCTGTAAATTCATGCTCTGCGCCGTTGATCACGATCTTTTCCGGAAGTTCGGAGGTCAGTTCGGCTTCTCCCATATCGACTGTAAGCATCACTGCTTTTCCGTTTTCCACCTGGATATCCAGTGTCTTAATGCCTCCTAAGGTCTCTACGGTAATGGTACGTCTGTTCTTGTCCACAATTCCGTGGTCATACACATATTTACCCACACAGCGCACGCCGTTTCCGCACATGGTCCCCTGGGAACCGTCTGCATTGTACATATCCATACGGCAGTCTGCCTTATCCGATGGGCAGATCAGGATCAGTCCGTCTGAACCAATGCCAAAATGACGGTCGCTGACATATTTGGACACTGCCCCCGGATGTTCCACTTTTTCCTTAAAACAATCTACATATACGTAGTCATTGCCGATTCCCTGCATTTTCGTAAATTCCATCTCACACCTCATACTCTGTTTTCATTTTCTGTAACAATCTACAGCCCCATTTTTTATACATGGATCAGGCTGATGATCATCTGGGATGTTTCCACCAGATTGGTCCCGCTGTCCATACTGCATTTCTGTATATATCTGTGTGCTTCTGACTCCGTCATGTTATTTCGTTCCATCAGAAGCGCCTTTGCCTCATTGATCAGGTCCTGCTCTTCCTTGCTGCGCTCTTTTGGACGGCTGCGCAGCTTCCTGCGGATGCGCTGCTGGGCCTGTACCATCATGTCCAGAGTACTTAACAGGTCATGGACCTTTAAAGGCATAGGAAGGCATACCACCCCCTGTGTCTGTACCCCGCTCCATCTGGAAGGGGATGCCAGCACCAGCATCTCAAAAGAAGTGGAAAGGCACTGTCTCAGTTCGTCGTACATCATATCTTCAAACCGGTACCCGCAGACAAGGATCCCGCCGCTTAGATCCTCTGCGGCAGAAAGAGCCTGGGATCCTGACATACAGACAGCGGCTACATCATATCCGCTTCTTACCAGGATGCCTTTAATACTTTTTCCATCTTCCGGCCTGGAAAATGCCACGATTATATTAGCCACATGTCTCACCTCCGGTAAATCTGGTTTTCTGCATCATAAGGTTATGCTCCTTTTTCTTAACAGAGCATCAATATTTATACAGATACTGATTTACCTCCCAGTCAGTGACCTGGGCCCTGAAATCTCTCCACTCTTCTTCCTTTGCTTCCAGGTATTTAACGTAAATATGATCTCCCAAAACCTGACGGATAAAATCATTGTCCCGATATGCCTCAATAGCATCGCCTAATGTTTCCGGTATCCGCTCTACATGCCTATGCTGCAATTCTTCCGGCTCCATGCCAAAAAGATTGCCCTGAACACAGGGAGGAAGCTCCATTTTCTTCTCAATGCCGTTAAGACCAGCCTGCAGGCAGGCAGCCAATGCCAGATAGGGGTTCATGGCAGAGTCCGGGCAGCGAAGCTCGATCCTGGTGCCTTCCCCTCTTGGAGATGGAATACGGATCAAGGAGCTTCTGTTGGATGTAGGTGACCATGCAATGTAAATAGGCGCATCATATCCTGGAACCAGACGCTTATAGGAGTTTACCAGTGGATTGGTAAGGATCGTCATTTCCTTCATATGTCCTAAAATACCTGCCATAAAGCGGTAAGCCAGCTGGCTTAATCCCAACTCATCCTTCTCGTCTGCAAACAGGTTGTGTCCGTCCTTGTCGGACAGAGACATGTTAATGTGCATGCCGGAGCCATTGACTCCTTCCTTTGGCTTTGGCATAAAGGTGGCATGAAGGCCATGGCGCTTTGCAATGGTTTTTGCTGCCATTTTAAAAGTCATAATGTGGTCCGCAGCCTCCAGTCCTTCTGTATACTGCAGATCGATCTCATGCTGGGCCGGGGCAATCTCATGGTGGCTTGCTTCTACCTCAAATCCCATATCTTCCAGATTCAGCACAATATCCCTGCGCACATTTTCCCCCAGATCAATCGGGGAAACATCAAAATAGCTGGCTCTTTCATGGGACTGGGTGGTAGGTCTTCCCTCTTCATCTGTGTGGAACAGGAAAAATTCACACTCCGGTCCTACCTGGAAGGTATAGCCCATATCAGCGGCCCGTTTCACAGCACGTTTTAACACATATCTTGGATCTCCGATAAATGGTGTTCCATCTGGATTGTATACATCGCAGATCAGTCTTGCCACTTTTCCCTGCTGTGGGCGCCACGGAAAGATCTCAAAGGTATCCAGATCCGGGTGCAGGTACATATCTGACTCGTCAATACGCACAAAGCCTTCAATAGCGGAACCGTCAAACATGCAGTCATTATTTAACGCCTTACTAAGCTGGCTGGCTGTGATAGCCACATTTTTAAGGATACCGAAAATGTCTGTAAACTGAAGGCGGATAAATTCCACATCTTCATCTTCTACCATGCGAATAATGTCTTCTCTACTGTATTTACTCATATCCAATCTTCCTCTCCGGCGGCTTTTGTGCCTTAGTCTATACTGCTTACAGAACCTGCCGCTGGCAGCTTCCTTCAGGTGTATAACAATAAAAAAGCAGCTGCAAAGTGAACCGTTCATTTTGCAACTGCCCCTTTTTAAAAAAATATAGCAGTAGAATTTTTATTTGTCAACATGTGATATGTTACGGTTCATGAGCTGCATGACCAGCAACGGTAGCTTTACATGATAGTTTTTAACTGCTCTGTAAAATAACTTCCCAGGCTAATGCTTCCCACATAACCTACATCCCCTGTAAGGAAGATCTCGCCGTCTTCCCTTATCTCCACTTCCATGGTTCCTTCCGGCATCTGCACGATCATCTTCGGGTCTGTAAGGCCCAGTCTGTAAGCTGCCGCAGCCGCTGCACAGCAGCCGCTTCCTGATGCTAATGTATAACCGGCACCTCTTTCATAAACTTCAGTCTGTAAGTGGGTGCGGTCTAACACCTTGATGATCTGGGTGTTGATCTTCTCCGGAAACTGCTTTGCTGTCTCAGAATATTTTCCAATACGGCATACCAGATCCTTTGAGATCTCATCCATTAAGATCACCAGATGTGGATTCCCAATGGAAAGACAGGTTACAGGATATGGAATATGGCCAAATACCATGGTCTCGTTAATGATCTCCCTGCGTGGACCTTCTACCGGAACCTCATCACTCCAGAAGCTGACCTTTCCCATAGATGCCTTTAAGCGTGTTCCCTCTTCGTTTAAGTAATGGATCTCGATCTCTTTCTCAGCTGTATAAATGGTAATGTCCTTCTTCTGGACATAATCTGCATCTTTTAAGTATTTTGCAAAAATGCGGATGCCGTTTCCGCTGTTTTCCGTCTGGCTACCGTCTGAATTCCAGATGATCATGTGGATCTTGCCCTCTTTAAAAACAGGACCCTCCAGAATACCATCTGCACCTACTCCCAGGTTGCGGTTACACAATAGTTTCACCCGCTCCGGCGTCAGCTCCAGCCCGTTGCGCTCCGGATCAAATACCAGATAATCATTTCCCAAACCGTGATATTTCTCTAATTTTAATCGCATGATCTTACCTCTCCTTTTTCCACCCGTTCACTCAGGTTCCCCGCGCTAACGCGCTCCACTGCCTGCTATCGCAGGCGGAACCTTCGTTAATGGCGCAAGGAAAGCAAATGTCTGCTACGCAGCCGCTTTCTTTTCTTCTGCGCTCATTATATATTTTACGCGACATTTTTTCATAAATATATTCATTTAATGCTGTATTATATTGCAAATAATGCTATCATAAATGATAATAACGCATTTAATGAACACAGGAGATTTTCCATGACTAATTTCCCATCCACGCCTCAGGGCTATCTTTTAGAAGATTTCCGCCTTTTTCATTTAAAAGACCAGACTTCAAGGACTTACAGCTTCCACCACCACGATTTTTTAAAGATCATGATCCTCCTTTCCGGAAATGTGACCTATGTAGTAGAGGGCCGTTCCTACCCCTTAGCCCCCTGGGACATGGTCCTGGTAGACCGTGGACAGGTACACAGGCCGGTAATAGATACAGCCCATCCATATGAGCGCATCCTTCTTTATCTGTCTCCCGCCTTTCTGGACAAATACAGCACGAAAGAGGCGCCTCTTACAAAGTGCTTTGACACCGCCCAGTACCGCCACTCCCAGGTCCTGCGCCTTTCCCAGGAAACACTGGCCCCCTTTAAAGTCCTGCTGCAGAAGCTGGAAGCAAATACCAGTTTCAGAAACGATGATTTTGCAGCTCCATTGCTTGCAAAAGCTCTCTGCCTGGAATTTCTCATTGAATTAAACAGGATCGCACTTTCGCCAAAGGCAGGTTTTCTCACAGAAAGCACCTTAGACTACCGCATTTCCGGCCTTTTAGCCTATATCAACAGCCACCTGGAAGAGCCAATGGATATGGCCTCTCTCTCCGCCTTAAGTGGATTAAGCTCCTATCACATGATGCGCCTTTTTAAACAGGAAACCGGCTATACAGTTGGAAATTACATTACCGAAAAGCGCCTGATCAAAGCAAGAGACCTGATGAGTCAGGGCACCTGCGCCACTCAGGCCTGTTACCTGTGCGGTTTCCAGAACTATTCCACTTTCCTGCGGGCATACAAAAAACGCTATCCAGGACGTCCAAAAGACATCCTGAACAGCGTTTAAATCCTGCAAATGCTGATGCCAAATCACTACGTGCTCTGCACGCCTGCGATTCTGAAAATATCACAATGTTGTATAACCATATGCATTTACCAGCGCATCCAGCTTCACGCCCTTTTCGCACAGCGGGCATTTTCTGTAATCATAATAAATATAGTCAGTCACATCTGCCGGACTGTAAATAGAGGTGATAGGGCATCCGTTCAGTTCATCCAGTGTACTGAACACAGCAGCTGCGCTCTGCAGCTTTCCACCATAATACTGGATCGCTTCAATACTCTTATTCAGGCTCAGTCCTGTGGTCACAACTGCCGTAAGGATCACCACATTTTTCCCATGGACCATAGGTAAAATATTCTCACGGAAAACCATCTGGCTATTGCTGTTGTACTCCGGCGTGATCACATAAATGGTCTTATGAGCGTTAGTAGAAAGAACACCGGCCCTGGTCAGTTCCTCTGCCAGATAAGCTCCGATCACCTGGGTTCCTTCCAGACACACAATGGTATCCACCACCTTGTCAAACAAAAAGCGCTCCGCCAAATGCTTTGCAACCTCCTGGGCTTCGCTGAGTCTGGTCTTAAGAGTCGTCATGTCCAGATAATAATTAATATGGGCATGATTGGTAGCGAAATGTCCCGGTGTTGCCTTAAGAGGTGCCTTACTTCCCGATGCAAAGATCTTTACATAACGATTATCCATAAATGTGCCTCCTTTTTCCAAAATGTCCTCTCAAAGTCTTTCCTGCACCTGCTTTTGTGGCTGATTTTCCGCCAGTCGCACCCGAATTTCATCAACGTACGCCTCAGAAATTTGG
This sequence comes from Enterocloster sp., assembly GCA_050872205.1. Lineage (GTDB taxonomy): Bacteria > Bacillota > Clostridia > Lachnospirales > Lachnospiraceae > Enterocloster. The sequence continues at coordinate 10,672 of JBNMGK010000003.1, read as the reverse complement.
GCACAACTGACAAAAAATCCTCTCACAAAATCAAATACAAAAAGACTCTGAGCGGACATAAAAATCAGTGGTATTGCCGTTATTTTTAATAATATTATACAAAACCAGGATTATATTCGCAAGACTTTTGTATAAAACATGCAAATTTCTTGTACTGCACCAGATCTCGCGCCATAGGCGGGGGATCTTTGTATTCTTACAGTAAAAAGGACAGCCATTTCTGACTGTCCACATAGATCCACAGATCCATTTTCAATTTTAGCCTTACGCGTCTTCTCCAGACTGTTCCGGCTTTTCTTCTGAAACAGTTTCCGCAGCATTTACTTCTGCATTCTCTACTGCATTTTCTGTCTCAGTATTCTCCACTGCATCCTCTTTTTCCAGATGCTCTGTATCCGGAATACCTTCGCCTTCTTCCTTCTTCTCATCCGGCTCAGGCAGTCCCTTTACCTCACGGAAGATCTTCATAAATTCCTTACCGGTAATAGTCTCTTTTTCAATCAGGAAAGCTGCGATCTTGTCCATGGTTTCTCTGTCATCACTTAAAAGACGGATTGCCTCATCGTAAGCATTTTTCAGGATCTTCATAACTTCCTGGTCGATATCTGCTGCTGTGGCATCGCCGCAGTTTAACACAGTACGTCCGGTCAGATACTGGTTCTCCTGGCTTTCAAGGCCCATAAGACCGAATTTCTCAGACATACCATACTGGGTAACCATAGCTCTTGCCAGGTTGGTAGCCTGCTGAATATCATTGGCAGCACCGGTGGTAACAGTTTCAAAAACGATCTCCTCCGCTGCACGGCCGCCCATTAACTCAACCAGTCTTGCCTCTAATTCCTTCTTTGTGCTTAAATACTTCTCTTCTTCCGGAACATTCATAACATATCCCAAAGCGCCCATGGTCCTTGGAACAATGGTGATCTTCTGAACTGGCTCAGAATGCTTCTGTAAAGCGCTGACTAAGGCATGTCCTACCTCATGGTAAGATACGATACGGCGCTCTTCCTTGCTCATAATGCGGTCCTTCTTCTCCTTACCAACAAGAACCACCTCAACTGCCTCAAACAGATCCTTCTGGGAAACAGCATTTCTTCCGTTTTTAACTGCATTGATAGCAGCCTCGTTCATCATATTCGCAAGGTCTGCACCAACGGCACCTGAAGTTGCAAGAGCGATCTCCTTAAAATCTACAGTCTCATCTAATAATACATCTTTGGAATGTACCTTTAAAATACTGATACGTCCATTTAAGTCCGGTTTATCCACAACTACACGACGGTCAAAACGACCTGGACGAAGAAGAGCCGGATCCAGGATCTCCGGACGGTTGGTTGCACCAAGAACTAAAAGTCCCTTTGTGGAGTCAAAACCATCCATTTCAGAAAGCAGCTGGTTTAATGTCTGCTCACGCTCATCATTTCCACCCATACGGCTGTCACGGCTGCGTCCGATGGCATCGATCTCATCGATAAAGATGATACATGGAGCATTTTCTGTAGCATTTTTAAAGAGGTCACGAACACGGGATGCGCCCACACCTACGAACATTTCCACAAAGTCAGAACCTGACAGGGAATAAAATGGAACATGTGCTTCACCGGCTACTGCCTTTGCAAGAAGAGTTTTACCGGTTCCTGGAGGGCCTACTAACAAGGCACCCTTTGGAAGCTTTGCACCGATCTTGGTATACTTTCCAGGATTGTGAAGGAAATCTACGATCTCAGTTAAAGATTCCTTCGCCTCATCTTCACCTGCTACGTCCTTAAAAGTAATTCCTGTTTCCTTCTGTACGTACATCTTGGCGTTGCTCTTGCCTACACCCATGATTCCGCCGCCGCCCATACGCTTCATGGTAAAATTCATAATGAACAGCAGGAACAGGAATGGAAGTGCATAACTTAATATCTCTAACAGCAATGCATTGGATGTATTATTTTCCCTGTTTGTAACAACGTTATTCTTTAAAATACGGTCTACAAACTGGTAATCTCCTTCCAGACGCACTACGTAATATTTCATCTGCTGGGAATAGTTGGTATCATCTGCCTTTGGCTTCACCTCAATAATGGTGCTTCCAACGCTGATAGATTCTACCTTGCCATTTTCCACCATGTCTACAAATTCATTGTAAGACAGTTCCTGACGCTGTCTGGCGTTGACAGTGGAGTTCATCCAGCCCACGATCAGGATCGTCAGCAATGCCGCAACAACCAGCATGGTAATGGTCTGCCAATTACTGTTTTGATTCTGTTTGTTGTTATTATCCATACTGTATAAATTCTCCCTCTAACAGGCATTTGTTGCACGCATAAAACGTGCCAGAGCCTATTCTTTTCTATTATAATGTGAGTCTATCCATAAATCAAGGAAAGAACTATTAAAATTCTGAAAACAAAGGCCGGATTTTCCCCTTCATCTCCACTTTAGATTCTTAGTTTTTTAAGATTTTTGCATTTTTTTGAAAAAACTCCCTAGATTTATGAGTTCCATAGTTGTATAATGTATCAGTTTTTAAAAAAACCGTAAACAAAAACCTAAACCTAATTCCCAATACCAAAAGGAGGTTCCCCACTATGCCAGTAAAATACGTATTCGTAACCGGCGGCGTTGTATCCGGACTTGGAAAAGGCATTACAGCTGCTTCCCTTGGCCGTCTTTTAAAGGCCAGAGGTTACAAAGTTACCATGCAGAAATTTGACCCCTACATCAACATCGACCCAGGTACCATGAACCCGGTACAGCACGGCGAAGTCTTCGTCACAGACGACGGCGCTGAAACTGACCTTGACCTTGGACACTACGAGCGTTTCATCGATGAGAGCCTGACCAAAAATTCCAACGTAACTACCGGTAAAGTTTACTGGACCGTTCTGCAGAAAGAACGCCGTGGAGACTTTGGCGGAGGTACCGTACAGGTTATCCCACATATCACAAACGAGATCAAGAGCCGTTTCCACCGCAATTATAACGATAAAGAAACCGAGATCGCCATCATCGAAGTTGGCGGTACTGTTGGCGACATTGAAAGTCAGCCATTCTTAGAGGCGATCCGCCAGTTCCAGCACGATGTTGGCCCAGGCAACACCTGTCTCATCCACGTCACCCTTATCCCTTATTTAAAAGCATCTGAAGAATTAAAGACCAAACCAACCCAGGCAAGCGTAAAAGATCTGCAGGGAATGGGTATCCAGCCAGACATCTTAGTATGCCGTTCCGAGCATCCATTAGATGACAATATTAAGAGCAAGATCGCATTATTCTGTAATGTTCCAAAGACCCATGTTCTCCAGAACCTGGACGTAGAAGTTCTTTACGAGGTTCCTCTTGTAATGGAAGAAGAGCATCTGGCACAGGTTGCCTGTGAATGCTTAAATCTGCCATGCCCGGAACCGGACTTAAAAGACTGGACTGCTATGATCGATGCATGGAAGCATCCTGAAAAAGATGTAACAGTTGCACTGGTAGGAAAATATACACAGCTTCATGATGCTTATATCTCTGTTGTAGAAGCATTAAAGCACGGCGCAGTTGCCAACAGAGCACAGGTACACATTAAATGGATCGATTCTGAGACTGTAAATCCTGAAAATGTAGAGGAAAAGTTAGGCGATGTTTCCGGTATCCTGGTACCAGGCGGCTTCGGCGACCGTGGTATTGACGGTATGATCTGCGCCATCCGCTATTCAAGAGAGCACAAAGTTCCGTTCCTTGGTCTCTGCCTTGGAATGCAGCTTTCTATCGTAGAATTTGCAAGAGACGTGATCGGCTGGAATGACGCCCACAGCGTGGAATTAGACCCGGCTACCACTCATCCTGTGATCCACCTGATGCCAGACCAGGACGGTATTGAAGATATCGGCGGTACCTTAAGACTTGGCTCCTATCCATGTGTACTGGATAAAAATTCCAAAGCTTATGCCCTGTATGGTGAAGAGACCATTCATGAGCGCCACAGACACCGCTATGAAGTAAATAACGATTACCGTACCTTCCTTACTGAGCATGGCATGATGTTATCCGGTATGTCTCCTGACAACCGTATTGTAGAAATGATCGAACTGCCAGATCACCCATGGTTCGTGGGAACCCAGGCTCATCCAGAACTGAAGTCCCGTCCAAACCGCCCACATCCACTGTTTAAGGGATTCATTGAGGCATCTTTAAAAAATCAGGACAAATAATAATATTTACCAACTGACCTGACTGAATAAAAACCATCAAAAAAACACATCCTGTTTACAGCAAAACAGATCTGAGATTTCTGATCACTGATCCAAAAGCTGTTTACAGGAGGTGTTTTTTTATGGAAAAATATAATTTCAAAAACCATTCTGATCTCAAAAACAATGCAGCCACAAATCTCTTCGATGACTCCGACATCCAGGCCTGCTCCGCCACCGACTGCACCGGCCTGATCCCGGCACTGCCACAGGACGAGGCGGAAGTGGAAGCATATGAGGATATTTATCCCTATGTATACTCACGAATCCCGCGCTGACGCGCTCATCTGTCTGCTGTGCAGACGATTCGTTCGTTAATGGTTTGCGAAAAACAAATGTCTGCTAACGCAGCCGCTTGTTTTTCTCTGCACTCTCTCCCCGCCGTCAGGCGGAGTGAAACACTCGATTTTGCAAAAAGAAAAAGCCCATGCATCTGCCATTCAGACAGCCTGCATAGGCTTTTTCTGCATATTCACACTCTATTTCTCATGCATAAATCTTCCAAGGAATTCCTTCGTCTGCTCTCTCTGTGGATTAGCAAAGATCTCAGCCGGAGTTCCCTCTTCCACGATCACGCCATTTGCCATGTACACAACATGGGTAGATACATCCCTTGCAAATGCCATTTCATGGGTAACGATGATCATGGTCAGGCCTTCTTTTGCAAGCTTTCGCATAACCTCCAGAACCTCTCCAACCATCTGGGGATCCAGTGCGGATGTAGGCTCATCAAACAGCAGTACCTCCGGCTCCATAGCCAGGGCTCTTGCAATAGCTACACGCTGTTTCTGACCGCCGGAAAGCTGTCTTGGTTTTGCATTAATATAAGGAGCCATGCCAACTTTTTCCAGATAATACATGGCCTTCTGCTTTGACTCTTCCTTGCCCTTCTTTAACACCTTTACCTGTCCCACCATACAGTTTTCAAGAACTGTCATGTTGTTAAACAGGTTAAAGCTCTGGAATACCATACCAACTCTGGAACGGTATTTCGGCGCGTTTACCTTTGCATCGGCAATATTATTTCCATGATATAAGATCTCGCCGGTAGTAGGTGTTTCCAGTAAGTTTAAACAGCGCAGCAAAGTAGACTTACCAGAACCGGAAGCTCCGATGATACAGGTAACATCCTTGCTGTTTACTGTAAAATCAATATCCTTTAAGACCAGATTGGTGCCAAAGGTCTTGCTTAAATGGCGGATCTCCAAAATCTTTTCGCTCATTACTGCTCCTCCTTCTTATCATCCGGGTAACGGTACATACCGCTGGTGTAAGCCAGTGTATCTGTAGTTGCCAGGTCGAAATTATCTGCACCATCCATTTTCTTCTCCCACAGACGCAGCAGTCTGGAGCAGGTAAATGTCATGATAAAGTACATGATCATGGTAATGGTATAGGTCTCAAAGTTCATGTAAAGAGCACCTGCAGCTGCCTTTGTCTTATACAGCAGTTCTGCCACACCAATAACAGAAAGCACACAGCTGTCCTTGATATTGATGATCAGGTTGTTGCCGATCTGTGGCATCAGGTTGCGCAGAGCCTGAGGCAGGATAACATAGATCATAGTCTGAACATGGGTCATACCAATGGATTTTGCTCCCTCAGTCTGTCCCGGATCAATCGAAAGGATACCGCCTCGTACAGTTTCTGCCATATAGGCACCTGTATTAATGGATAAGATAAAATAAGCAGCCTGGGTAATGGTAGAGTTAATTCCCAGCAAAGGCATAAGGCCATAGTAGATAAACATAGCCTGGGCCATCATAGGTGTACCCCTGAAAAACTCTACATAGGCATTTAAGATCAGACGTACCACCCATAAAAATCCCCTCTTTAAAGGATTATCCCCTTTTTCAGAAGGAATGGTCTGGACAATACCTACGGCAAAGCCGATGAGGCAGCCTACCAGCGTACCTACTAAAGCGATCTTTAAGCTGACGCCTGCACCTTGCAGCATAGACATGCCGTAGCGGTTGAATACGACCATTACACGGCCCAAAAAATCTGTTGGCATAACTTTCTCCTTTTTATCTCTTCAATTAGTTTGCCAGAGGCTGTACGGAAATTGCCTCGTCCATCATTGCAGAGAAATCATCTTTTGTCATCTTGGACAGAACACTGTCAATAGCTTCCTTTAACTCAGTATTGCCCTTCTTTAAGGAAATACCGATATTGATATCTTCGTCAGTTACCTGGAAATCATCTTCGCCGCCGCCAAATTCAAGAAGCTTGAAGTCTGGGTAAGCAACTAAAGCGCCCTTACCAGTTGGCTGGTCAGTTACAACCAGGTCACACTTGTCAGCATTTAAGGACATCAGCATATCTGGCGCACTTGCTGTTGCAGCTAAAATATTTGCATCCTGGATCTGTGGAAGGCAGGTATCATACCAAATGGTGCTCTGCTGGGAAGTACAGGTAGCACCAGCCAGATCAGCTACGCTCTTTGCGTCAGCGTACTTGCTGCCGTTCTTAACCAGGGTAACGATGGTTGCATAGTAATATGGCTCGGTAAAATCAACTGCCTGCTTACGCTCTTCTGTAATGGACTGACCAGCGATAACGCAGTCAACCTGTCCGGTACTTACAGCAGGGATCAGGGAGTCCCAGTCAAGACGAACGATCTGCAGGTCATATCCTAACTCATCACAGATCTTCTTAGCCATCATAACATCATATCCATAAGCATATTCGTTGCTGTCGTTGATCGGTACAGCGCCGTTGGAGTCATCTGGCTGTGTCCAGTTATATGGTGCGTATGCACACTCCATAGCTACCTTTAGAACTTTCTTTTCGCCGGAAGCTTCCGTGGTCTCTTCTGCTGCGCTCTCTCCTGCTGCAGTTGTCTGCTCTGCCTCAGTGGCTGCTGCTGTAGTAGCTGCAGTATTGCTTCCGCCGCATGCTGTTAATGCACCTGCTGCCATTACACCTGCAAATGCCAGGCTCATTGTTCTCATTACGTTTCTTTTCATAATCATGCTCTCCTCTTTGCCTGTATTTTGGAATGTCTGCTACAACGGATCATCCATATTTTAAACATAAAAAGTCATACCCGCTACAGGTATGACTTCTTCGTTTTCCTTGGCTTCTTCCGCGAAACAGCCTTCCTGACTGCTGATATCTGTATAATTTCAGCATTTTTCCCGCTTAGTATAGCATAACTGCTCCGCTTTTCCAATAGTAATTTTTATTTTAACAATACCATATGCTGTTATTTCTGCCTATTTTTTCTCAGCTGCCTCAGAAGCCGCCTTCGCTGCCTCTGCTTTTTTGATCATCAGGTCCGTCATTTTCTGCTGGTATTCTTCATCGGCCGTGATCTCATTTCCATTTTCATCTACTTCTACAGCAAATAAAAAAGTTCTGGCATCATTGATCTCGTAGCTGCAGGTCACCAGCGTATACAATGCTTTCACCGGATATTCCACCGGTTCTGCATAAGAACATGGGGCGATCATCTCTTTTACGAACTCATCAAAGGCTTCCTGGTTTTTAAAACGGGTCTTCCGCACAATAGGCTTGGCTTCCCCGTAATAGCAGGACACAGCCTTTAAACGGATCTCCCTTTCAGGTGTATAAATAGAGAAATACTGATGCTCCTTAAAATAAGAAGGATCTTTGTACCGGACAATGTCTTTGAACATGCTTCCGTTCTTCATATTATGTCCATAGAGGATATTATTTCTTCCCTCAAAATCCTTTTCGCTTTCATAATCCAGGTAAATAGTTCCTGCTACGCTGGACTCTCCGTGGAAATCATGTTTCAGGTAAAAATCATTATCCGTTCCCTGAACGATCGGATAGTTGACATTTGTATCCGGGATATTGATCCAGCCAATGGTATCTGGATTTTCCCCTTTTAATACGTCAAAATCATAAGGGGACTGATAGGCTTCTGTCTCAGGTTCTGTTTCCACTATTTCTGTTTCCGGCGCTTTCGTGGTCGTCTCCTGGGTCGTCTGGGACGCCTCTTTTGCAAGACGCTCATATTCCTCCTGGGCCTTTTTATCTGCCAGGTAACTGCTCACCGTCAGACCGCTGCTTACTAAAACTCCCAACAGGGCAATGCAGATCAGTACTTTCCACAGCGTGCCTCTGCCATTTTTTTTACTGCCCTTCTTTTCACTGTTTTCCATGGCTATTCCGTCCTTTCCGCAATTACAATGAGCCCGCTTTGTTACACGGGCCCATTCATTATGCTGTATAAGTTTTCTTTTTTACCGGTTCCTTCTGCCACTGTCCGGATCTTGCCACTGCCTCATGCATTAAAAGCAGCAGTTCCATAAAACTTCTGAAGCTTACCTGACAGCGTTTCTCCTTCCAGCCAATGGTTCCCTGCCAGGTGGCATTTCTTCGGAACAACACACGGACTACAAATGTAGCCGGACCATAATTTCCGTTTTCCACATAAAAACTGCGTGGAATGATCACAGAATGTTCTCTGGCATTTTCCGGAAGAGGATCGATCATCTCTGCGATCTTTTCCCTTAACTCAAACTCATTATAAAATGCTCTTCTGTCCTCTACTGCTGGATGAGATACATCACCGCTCATGGTATGGTCCTCATAATTGCGGACAGCAACCTCACACATCTTCTTTCCAAGCCCGTAAGGAAGTCTGGTAACTCCATTTCCCAGCTGCTGGTCAAAAAAGTCCATAAGCTCCATAAAGCTGTCAAAACGCTTCTTTACAGAAGTATCTAACTGTTCAATCTCCCCCTGCCAGGAAGCATAGTAACGGTACTGTACACGCAGACAGAAATCTGCAAGCTTTCCCTTTCTTTCAGGCTCCTGTATCTCCATACGGTCTGTATTCGTTTCTTCTCTTAAATCCAGTAATTCCTTTTTGCTGAAATTGCGCTGATCTACACTCTTCATAGGGTAATGGATCTCTTCAAACAGCTCCTCTAAAGAAAATACCATCTCTGAAAGACTGTAAAAGGCAATACCGCCCTCTTTACTTTCGTGATAGATCCTTCCTTTTAAGATCCTGTTTTTAAAATCGTCCACAGCAATATGAACCTGCCGGTAGGAGTTCGGTATAGCTCCTGTTTTTGCTACTGACATCTTCTCACCCACTTTTCTGTCTTATCTCTTTATCAGTTGCTTACGTTAACTTAAACCAATTTGCATTGAATTACATGAAATCACACAAATGAGGTACTTTATCATCTTATGTTATCAGTATAGCAGTTAATGGTTACAAAATGGTTACAAAACACCGTATTTTTGTATTTTTTTCCCGGAATAAACTGGACTTTTTTGAAACAGATGATTATACTTAAGATAACGTGATGGTTATATTTTTATTTATAAAATAGAAATATTAACATCTGCATGTATAAAATGCAATACATATAAGCTTTGGTTTATATATAAATTAAGGAGACCTGCCATTATGTCATCTTCTATGTCATCTTCTTCTGAACAGAAGCCAGTGATCTATGTACAGACCCTGGGGGGTTTTTCTATCAAAACAGGGAGCTGTGAGATCAATGATAATAGCAATCAGTCAAAAAAGCCCTGGGCCTTACTTGAATATCTGGTGGTATTCCAGAAAAAAGATATCAGCCCTGCAGAACTGATCCATATCATCTGGGCCGATGATCCCGGCACCAATCCAAACGGCGCCTTAAAAACCCTGATGTTCCGTTCCCGTAAACTGTTAGAGCCATTGGGAATCTCTCCACAGAAATTACTGGTACAGCAGCGCGGAACTTATGCCTGGACACAGGAATATCCTACTGTTTTAGATATTGATGAATTTGAGTCTATCTGCAACCGTGCATTAAGTAATTCTCTTTCGCCAGAAGAAAGTTTATCCTTATGCCTGGAAGGCCTGGCTCTTTACAAAGGCGATTTTCTTCCAAAATCAGAATATGAGTCATGGGTCATTCCCATTAGTGCTTATTATCACTCTCTCTATCAGAAGCTGGTTTACAAAACCATACAGCTTCTCTTAGACAAGCAGGCCTACAGCCAGATCACTTCTATCTGCCAGGCAGCCATTGGGATCGAACCTTTTGACGAGGAATTTCATTATTATCTGGTCTATTCTTTATTTAAGGACGGCTATACCAGCCAGGCTCTTGAAGAATACAGCAACACGTTAGACCTGTTTTATAATGAATTTTCCATTTCACCTACAGAGCACTTTAAGGATCTGTACAACACCATCCGCAACAGTGAACGCGGCATCAATACCAATCTGGATTCCATTCAGATGTCCTTAAATGAAGAAAGCAGTGGAGGGGCATTTTACTGTGAATATCCGGTATTCCGTGATCTGTTCCAGCTGGAGCGCCGTTCTATCCAGCGTACCGGAGACTCTATTTATCTCTGCCTGCTGACAGTTACAGGGATCGACGGAAAAACTCCAAAGAGCATGATCCTTCAAAAAGCAATGGAACACTTAAATACTTCCATTATGGCTTCCCTGCGCTGCAGTGATG
>JBNMGK010000056.1:0-11547 GCA_050872205.1 Enterocloster sp. | reverse complement strand
TGAGCAGGGAGAACAGACCATAAGCAGTATCTTCCTGCAACATTACTCAAAGGAAGGATAAGTGCCTATGAAAAAAAGAAAAATCTGGAGAACGCATAAAGACCGTCTGTTTCACAGATTGTTTTCGGAGAAAGAAAACGCTCTTTCATTGTATAATGCGTTAAATGGAACAAGCTATAGGAATGAAGATGAATTAAAGATCGTAACCTTAGAAGATGCCATTTACCTGACAATGAAAAATGATGTGGCAGTCTGCTTATGCGACAGCATTAACCTGTGGGAGCAGCAGAGCAGTGTGAATCCCAATATGCCCCTTCGTGGCCTGATGTATTTCTCGAAAGAATATGAAGGTTGGCTGTCAGCAAACCAGAAATATATTTATGGAGAAAAACTGGTAAAGATCCCGGCACCGAAATTTTATGTCCTGTATAATGGAGAAGAACAGGTTCCGGAGCGGGAAGAATACCGTTTGACGGATGCTTTTGAACATCCCTCACCAGGCTATGAATGGACTGCTTATATGGTCAATATCAATCCAGGAAATAATCCTCAGTTAATGAAAAACTGTAAAGTCTTAAATGATTATACCGAATTTATAACCCAGATCAGGGAACGGCAAAAAACAGGGAAAAACATAGAAGAGGCTGTAAATGAGGCAATGAAGTATTGCATTGAAAATGATTGTTTGAAAACATATTTATTAAAGAACCGAGGGGAGGTAATGTCGATGATCTTGACAGAATTTGATGAGAAGCTGTATAAGAAGACGTTGAAGGAAGAGGGAATCGAGATTGGCACGAAACGAACCGTTGCATTAGCTAATACTATATTTAAGCTTTATAGAGCCGGAAAAAGATATGAAGAAATTGCCAGAAGCTTGGGAATATCAATAGAGCAAATCCGGGAACTTTTAGATTAATATTAAAGAGGTATTTCCTACATTTTCCACCGCAGGTATCCCAGGGAGGGGCATCTGCGGTATTTTATAAAAAAAACTTGAAATAATATTTGAAAAAGCTTAATTTGTAACCGAATTGTAACTTCCCCGTGCTATACTTATGATAAACAGGGGTATTATATCTGTGATGACTCAGAAAAGAGAGGAGAAATTGGTATGAAAGGATGGAAAAAGCCCAAAGCATTTGCAGTTGCCTATAGTGCTCAAAAGCGTTTCCTGGCATTTGTTCTTACATTAGCCATGCTCTTTACCAGTGTTGGTACAGATCTGAATGTAAGCTATGCTGCACAGGGAAATAAAGTGGACTTTGAGATATATGGGTCTGAACTGGTAGATGCGATCAATCAGGCTGTAGAAAGTGACAATGTAGTTACACCTGACAGTCTGGAATTTACCAACGGAGCGATAGATAAGTTTGAAACACTTTTCTATGGCGAAGGAAAGGTCTATGAGGTTTATCCTCAGATCGACGGCGGAGACATGGAAGCAGAACTGAGAGTATTCGTTCGCCTGCCAGAAGACGCTGATGATATGTACATGGTTACAGGTGATGAAGAAGTAATCTTCTTATATGTAAACAATGGAGATGAAACCATCAGCTGCGCAACCAGGATCATCCGTTCTGAAGACGGAGAAGAGAAAGTCAAGACTACCAAGCGTATTAACGTAAAGAGCTACGAAGATAAGTTCGGTGATGAAGAAGTTGACATTATTTCCAAGAAGGATGAAACAGTAGAAGAAACAACAGCTGTTGAGGAAAAAACTCAGGATACTGCAAATGACGCAGCTTCCGAAGAAACCACAGCAGTAGAAGAGAAAGAGACTGAGATCACAGACGAAACAGCTGAAGCACCTGAGAAAGAGACAACTGAGGCTGCTGAAGAAAATACAGAAGCAGAGACAGAAGAAGCTACCGAAGCTGAGAAAGAAACGGAAGCTGAAACCGAAAAGGAAACAGCAGAAGAGACTGAAAAAGAGACAGCTGAGGAAAAGGCTGATGCAGAAGGCGAAGTAACAGCATCTGTTTCCCGCCATTATGCACCGGTTGTTGCTATGAAGGAAGATGCAGAAGCAGCACCTGAAAAAGAGACTGCAGAAGTTGTAGAGACCGAAAAGGAAACAACCGAGAAAGAGACAACTGAAGCAGTAGAGAAAGAAACTGCAGAGGCAGTTGAAACTGAAAAGGAAACCACAGAAGCTGAAAGCAAAGATGCAGAAGTGGCAGAAACTGAAACAGAAGTAACAGAAGAGACTTCTGAAACAGAGGAAACAGCAGAAGACGTTTCTAAAGAAGAGACTGCAGCTGAATCCAAAGAAAATGAAGAAACAGAAGCAACCAAGGAAACACAGGCAGAAACTTCCAAAGAGGCTGAAACCACAGCAGAAGTAAAGGAAGAAGAAACCAAGAAAGCAGAAGCAGCAACTGACAATGACTTAGTTGGAATCGGCTACTGCAGTACAGCAAAAGCTTATACAACTACTGTAAAAGCATTAAAGGCTCTGGATGATGTTCAGGGACTGAAAGTTACATATGCTATTAATCCGGACTACAGTGCAAGAATCGTAGATGGCCCTAGAGGTGTTGAAGAAGGCGATGCACTTGTATTTGGAGTAAAGAACCAGATTGGTTATGCAATTGAATCTGTAACTGCAAACGGAGAGCTTCTGGAAGCAGATACCACTTCTGAAAATGAAGACGGCTCTGTAACCGCATGGTACAATGTACCGGAAGTAACCGAAGAGCAGGAAATTGAAGTCTATATGACTGAGACTGACGAACATCCTGAATTTAACGCAGAACTGACCATGGAAGATGGAACTATCATCACTCTCCATGCACCAGAAGGTGTTCTTCCGGCAGGCGTTACTGCAGAAGCAACTGTAGAAAATGAACTGGCAGATGCTTTAAAGGAAAAGGTTGAAGCTGAAAACGAAGAAGCTGGTGCAGTTAAGACTGTTGTTGTTTATGACATCAACCTGATGTTAAATGGCCACAAGCTGGACAACACCTGGTCTCAGAATGGTTCTGTTGAGGTTACTTTCAGCGGAAGCAAGATCGAAGAAATGAGCGCTGATGCAGCTGCTATTGAGATCTGTGCACTGGATGATGCTTCACTGGAAAATCCGGTTGCTGAGAACTTAAATGTAGAGCATATTGCTACTGAGGATGTAGCTGATACTACAAAAGACAGCGTATCCTTTGAGGCAGAGCATTTTACAGCGTATGCCATGTATGCTATGGACAGCCGGGCTTATAATAAAGTTACAGTTTACTTTATGGAAAATAAAGGCGAATGGTCTTACAAGGATTATATATATGCTGACAGAAATTCAGAGATAGAGCTTCCAGACTACAATCTTACCAGAACAGGTTATGAATTTGTTGGCTGGAGTGAAAATCCAGATGCTACAGGACCTAAGAACTATACAAGTAATGTATACGAACCGGGTGAAGACTATTATGTATCACCTAGCTGGGGGAACACAGTATATCTTTATGCAGTATGGGCTGAACCAAATGTAGATGCGCAGTTTTTCATTCGTTTAGATGGAAACATTCCAACTGAACCACAGGGTCATGCGGCATCTGATTATACAAAGGGAATTTCTATTAAAAAAGCTATTAAAACTGGAAAGTTTTATACTAACAGTTCTTATCCGGGTGTTGAGGATGAACTGAATGAAGTACCTACTGCCGCACAGATAAAAAAGGTGTATCCGAATTTCAATGCGGATGAACAGTATGTTTTATGGTATGTTATCAAGCATGAGGCAGTATGGCATGTAGATGGTGTATTGCTGGAGAAGGAAAAAGTAAACCTTAGTTACAATGCTAATGCACCAGCGGGTACATGGAGCAATATGCCAGATGGCAGCCAGTATGCGGTTGGAGCTACTGCAACCGTATCAAGCAAGGTGCCAACTAGAAATGGTTATACATTTGACGGTTGGGATACAAAAGAAAATGGTACGGGTACGAGGTATAGTGGAAATCAAACTTTCGAAATCACAGAGAACACCACATTGTATGCTCAGTGGACACAGAAAGAAAGTGTTAAATTAACTTATATTGCTACTGAAGGTGGAACGGTCACCCGTGGTTCTGAAAATGTACTGCCGGCAACAGGCAATGCTAAAGGTTCTACGGCACAGCCTAAACCAGGATACAGATTTGTAAATTGGACGCTGGGTAATACTGATACAGTAGTAAGCAGTGAGGCTGTATTAAGTCAGACAGTTATTGATCAGTATGCAAAAACTGGTGGAGTTTATGCAGCTACTACATTTACAGCACATTTTGGACGTGATCCGCAGCAGGTTGCAGCAGTTAGCTATGAATTTACATACAATAAATCAGGCCATAATGTTGAAATTCCAGATGCGATCAAGCAGGCTCCAACTGATGATGCAACCTATTATGTAGGTGATACAGTTAAGGTGAAAGATCCTGGTACACCAGATCAGGTTGAAGACGCAGCTAATGGTGGATACTGGACTTTGGGCTCTGTGTGGACTTTAAATGAAGATCCATATGCAGCAGGCTCAACCGTTATTGTAACAGCTGAGAATCGTCAGTCCTTAAAATTTGTTGCAGTATGGACGTTCCACCCATATGAAATGATCAGCTACGAAGTTGCAATGGGAAAAGGAACGGTTAGCCGCTCTTCTGAAACATTGAATCCTACTTCTGGTACAGTATCAGGCTCTGTAGCAACTGCAGATACAGGCTATAAATTTGCAGGCTGGTATAAGGATGAAAATTGTACCGACCAGGTTGGCAGCAATACTAAATTTGTACCAGCTGTTAAGACTTCAGCAACCTATTATGCAAAGTTTGAACCTAAGCAGGATGTTTCATATACAGTTCATTACTATGAAAAGGGAACAACTAACAAGGTTGCTGACGACAAAACTGTACAGAATCAGACATTTGATACTACAGTAACAGAAACGGCTAAGGATATTACCGGTTACAATGTAGTAGGAGCTGATGAGCAGTCAATTACATTAAATGCTTATAATAAGGAAATTACTTTCTATTATGAAGCAAAGACAATGACCTATACTGTGAGATATCTGGAACAGGGAACCAACAAAGTGCTTCATAATGAGAAAAAAATTGAAAACGTGAAGTTTGGTTCTAAGGTTACAGAAACAGCAGTTGATATTCCGGGATACACAGCAGATGCAAAGGAAAAAACAGTTGGAAAACTGAATTATGGAAATAATGTTATTACATTCTACTATGTTGAAAATCAGTCAGTTAAGATCCAGTATCAGGTAGAAGCAGGTCAGGAAATTATGGGAAGTGTGACTCAGGCTTCTGAAAACGTAAAACCTGTAAGCGGAACCCCGGAAGGTTCTACAGCTCAGGCAAAGGATGGCTATAGTTTCGTAAACTGGACCGTAAATGGAGAAGTAGTCAGCACAAATGAAAAATTAACTTCTGCTGATGTAGCAGCTCATGCAAAGAACACAGATAATGTGTTTGTACCAACTACTTTCGTAGCTCATTTCCAGCAGAAGATAGTAGTTACAGCTAATAGTAAGACAAAGACATATGATGGACATGCATTAACAGGTACAGATGTAGGATATACCTATACAGGAACTGTGAAGACTGGAGATACACTTGTTGTAACATTAACGGGTGAACAGAAAGATGTTGGAAAAATTGATAACCAGGTAAAGAGTGTAAGGGTATATCGTGGAACAACTGATGTTACTAAAGAATATGCATTTGGAGCACATGTAGATGGTAAGCTTGAAGTAACACCGGCAACTGTAACTATGAAGTCTGCAAGCGCAACCAAGACTTATGATGGCATGCCGCTTACCAAGACAGATGAAATGGTGATCACTGGATTTGCAGACGGTGAAGGTGTTGAGTGTTATAACTTCGCAAGCCAGACTGACGTAGGAAGCACGTCCAATACCTTTGAGTACCGTGCGGCTCCTAATACAAAGTTATCTAACTATGATATTAAACCAGAGAACATCAAATACGGTACATTAACTGTTAATAAGATCACTACACCGATCGTTGTAAGTGCCAGCAGACGAAGCAAGCCATATGATGGAACTGCTCTGACTGGAGAGAACTACTACACAGTTCAGGGTAATGAAAATCTGATATCTGGTGATAGACTGGTTGTAAAACTTAGCGGCAGTATTACCAATGTTTCAGATGCTGAAAACGGAACTGTTCCAAATGTAATTGCTGAATGCAAAGTAATGCGTGGCAATGAAGATGTAACAGGTAACTACACAGTAGAAACTCATGACGGTACTTTAACCATAACACCAAGAAAGATCACGGTTACTTCTGCTACAAAACAGAAGGCATATGATGGAAGACCATTGGCTGATGCTAGGATCGAAGAAACCTCATCTGGAACATATGCTCCATTTGTAAATGGTGAAGGACTTGTTTATAATGTAACAGGCAGCCAGTTAGATGAAGGAACCAGTGATAATACCTTTACTTATAAGGCAAAGGAAGGAACTAACTTAGCTAACTACGATATTACCAAAGTTGAGGGCAAGCTGACTGTTACCAAGAATACAAATGAGATTGTGATCACAGCGAACAGCGCTTCTAAGATATATAACGGAGAAGCTCTTACAGATCCTGGATACACTTATACAACAGGTGTTCTTGCAACAGGTGATGTACTGACTGCAACAGTAACAGGTACTATTACTGATGCAGGTGAGACAGCAAACACAGTTACAAATTTCGTAGTAATGCGTGATGGTACAGATGTAACTAAGAATTATACATTTGGTAAAAGCGTTCCTGGTACATTGAAGGTTACCGAGAGAAAGGTAACAATTACCTCTGGCTCTTCAAAACGTGCGTATAACGGACTGCCACTGACCAATTCTGAAATTACTGTAACAGGTGACGGATTTGTAGCAGGTGAAGAACCAACAGCTTATAACGTAACTGGTACTGTTACCAATGTAGATAAGGTTAAAAATACCTTTACTTATGAACTGCCTGCAAGTGTAAATCCTGACAACTATATTATTACCAAGGTTGAGGGTGACCTGGAGATCACTCCTGTAACAACCAAGATCCAGATTACAGCAGACAGTGACAGCAAGGTATATGACGGAACTGCTCTTACAAAAGATACTGCTACTTATACGCAGGGAATCCTGGCAGATGGCGATACACTGGAAGTTACAGTAGAAGGTACTCAGGTAGGAAAAGGTGAATCTGCAAATACAGTGACAGCTTATAAGGTATTAAATGCTGCTGGTGACGATGTAACTAAGAACTATACATTTGCAGAGAGTATTCCTGGTACTCTTACTGTAACTGCCCGCCCAATCACTATCACAGCAGACAGTGCTGAGAAGGAATATGACGGAACCCCATTAACCAAGAGCACTTATCAGGTAACTGGTGCTGACCTTGC
Source organism: Enterocloster sp. (assembly GCA_050872205.1). Taxonomy (GTDB): domain Bacteria; phylum Bacillota; class Clostridia; order Lachnospirales; family Lachnospiraceae; genus Enterocloster. The sequence goes on along the minus strand of JBNMGK010000056.1, from coordinate 4,161 downwards.
AACCGGCGAAGAAATCTCTGAGATCACTATTGAGGGTGAACAGGTAGAAATCGGAACCAGTTCCAATGCTGTTAGAGCAGATTCTGTAAAGATCACCAGGAAGACTGAAGCAGCAAATGCAAGAAGCGCAGCTGAGTTAGACGATGTAACTGGTAACTATGATATTACTTTGGTACCTGGTGAATTAAAGGTTACAAATCGTTATGATCTTTCTTACACAGTAAACTATCATTACTTAGATGCTAAGGGCAATGAAGTTGAAGTAGAGTCTGTTGCTAAATCGGATGCATTTATCGGTGAAGCAATTGTCTACAGTGATGCAGCAAGCAGAGTTTATGCTGACAAGACTTATGCACTGATTCGTGTAGAGAACGCTGGCAAGACCGTTGAATATTATGCGGAAGGTGCCGAGAATCCAAACGTAGTTGACGTATACTACGGCTTAGATGAGATCGGTACCAATCCAGAAAAGCCTACTACTCCAGACGGTATCCCGGATATGTATCAGGTAGTATTCAGATATATCTCTGAGAACCCAAGCTATGGTACTGTTGATGGCGCAGCTGTTGTAGATGGCTACGTTATGGAAGTTGTTACAAGACCTCAGAAGGAAGACGGAAGCTATGATATGGAAGCTGAAGTTCATCCACAGGGCAATGTAACAGTTACAGGTATCGGCAATTACACATTTAATCATTGGTCTGATGATGATACAAACTATGCAAATGCAAAAGAGATCGCAGGCCATGGATTTAAGACGGATATGACCTTTGTTGCTCACTTCAGCTACGATGGAGGAAACAACAATAATAACAACAATGGCGGCGGAAACGGCGGCAATGGTGGTGGAAACGGTGGTTCCGGTTCCAGCTCAGGCGGCTCAAGCAGCAGTTCAGGCAGCCGTGGTTCTGTAAGAATTACATCCGGAGGTCCTGGTGATCAGACTGTAAGTATTGATGAGGGAGATGTGCCGTTGGCAGGACTTCCAGATCTGCCTGTATCTCCAGTAGAAATCGATGACGGTGAAGTTCCGTTAGCAGCTCTGCCAAAGACAGGACAGACAACTATGAAACTTACGATTACACTTATGTTCTCAGGTATCTTCCTTGCACTGACAGCTATGAGTAAGAAGCACAAAGAGGAAGAGTCCTAAAACGAGGAAATCGAGGGAGTTTCAGAAACTAAAAAATAAGTCTTAAGTGACTGATAAGAGCCGCACACTGGCAAAAGAAAGCAGTGTGCGGCTCTTTTTTCATATGCTTTTTTGCGTTTTTACTATTGACTGTGAGTTTATTTCTTAGTATTATGATTATAAGAAAACATAAATATATAAAACATATATATTAGAACAACTAATATATATTAAACAAAAGGAGAATGAAAGATGGCTAAGGTAGGAATTGTAATGGGCAGCGACTCAGATATGCCGGTTATGGCGAAAGCGGCAGAGATCCTGGACAAGTTTGGAATCGATTATGAGATGACAATTATTTCCGCCCACAGAGAACCGGATCTGTTTTTTAAGTGGGCTAAGGCTGCAGAGGGAAAAGGGTTTAAAGTGATCATTGCAGGTGCTGGAAAAGCGGCTCACCTTCCAGGAATGTGCGCAGCTATCTTTCCACTCCCGGTTATTGGTATTCCTATGAAGACCTCTGACCTGGGTGGTGTAGATTCTCTTTATTCAATCGTACAGATGCCAAGCGGTATCCCAGTTGCAACGGTTGCTATTAATGGCGGTGCCAATGCCGGTATCCTTGCAGCAAAGATCCTTGCGGCATCGGATGAGGAACTGTTAGGAAAGTTAAAAGCATATTCTGAGAATTTAAAGGAAGACGTGGAGAAAAAGGCTGATAAACTGGAAAAGATCGGATACAAAGAGTATCTGGCACAGCAGAAATAATACGGAGGAAAAGACGATGATGGATTACAAGAAGGCCGGAGTTGATATTGAGGCAGGTTATAAATCAGTTGAATTAATGAAAGAGCATGTTAAAAAGACCATGCGTGAAGAAGTATTAGGTGGACTGGGCGGTTTCTCCGGTGCCTTTTCTTTAGCAAAGATCAAGGAAATGGAAGAACCGGTATTATTATCCGGTACAGACGGCTGCGGAACCAAGGTAAAACTGGCTATCATCATGGACAAGCATGATACTATTGGCATTGACGCAGTGGCTATGTGTGTCAATGACATTGCCTGCGCAGGCGGCGAGCCATTATTCTTTTTAGATTATATTGCCTGCGGAAAGAATTATCCGGAAAAGATCGCGGATATCGTTAAGGGCGTAGCAGAAGGCTGCTTACAGTCTGAGGCAGCGCTGATTGGCGGTGAGACAGCTGAGCATCCAGGACTGATGCCGGAAGAGGACTACGACCTGGCTGGTTTTGCAGTAGGTGTCTGCGATAAGAAAGAAATGATCACAGGTGAAAACCTGGAAGCGGGAGATGTGCTCATTGGTATGGCTTCCACCGGTGTACATTCCAACGGTTTTTCCTTGGTACGTAAGGTATTCGAGAAGGAAATGAATAAAGAAGGTTTAAATACCTATTATGACAGCCTTGGAAAGACTTTGGGCGAGGCACTTCTTGCGCCTACCAGAATTTACGTAAAGGCATTAAAGAACATTAAAAAGTCCGGTGTAACTGTAAAGGCGTGCAGCCACATTACAGGCGGTGGTTTTTATGAGAATGTTCCACGTATGTTAAAGGACGGTGTCCGTGCAGTGATCCGCAAGGACAGCTATCCGGTACCTCCAATTTTCAAACTTCTTGCTGAAAAAGGCCAGATTGAAGAGAAAATGATGTATAATACATTTAACATGGGACTTGGCATGGTAGTAGCTGTAGATGAGGCAGATGTGGATAAGGCCATGGCAGCTATCAAGGCAGCTGGCGACCAGCCATATGTAGTAGGAACCATTGAAAATGGAGAGAAAGGCGTGACTTTATGTTAAGAGTTGGCGTAATGGTATCCGGCGGCGGAACCAATCTTCAGGCAATCTTAGATGCCATTGACAGTGGAAAGATCACAAACGCAAAGGTGGAAGTAGTTATCAGCAACAATCCGGGAGCTTATGCACTGGAACGTGCTAGAAATCATGGCATCGAAGCTGTTTGCATTTCACCAAAAACCTTTGAAAACAGAGCTGCTTTTAATGAGGCATTTTTAGAGAAAACAGATGAGTATAACCTGGATCTGATCGTACTGGCAGGATTTCTGGTTACGATTCCAGAGGAGATGATCCGCAAATACAGAAATAAGATCATCAACATCCACCCGTCCCTGATCCCGTCCTTTTGCGGCGTAGGCTATTATGGCTTAAAGGTTCACGAGGCGGCTCTGGCAAGAGGTGTAAAGGTTACAGGCGCTACAGTCCACTATGTGGATGAAGGAGTAGATTCCGGTCCTATTCTGCTTCAGAAGGCAGTAGAGGTACAGCCTGGAGATACGCCACAGGTACTGCAGCGACGTGTTATGGAACAGGCTGAGTGGATCATTCTTCCAGAGGCGGTAAATAGAATCGCCAATGGCTTGATTTAGGAGGAAAGATATGAAAGTACTGGTTATCGGAGGCGGCGGCAGAGAGCATGCGATCTGCTGGAAGTTATCTAAAAGCCCGAAAGTAGATGAATTATACTGCGCGCCGGGAAACGCAGGCATTGCAGAGGTTGCAAAGTGCGTGGATATCGGTGTTATGGATTTTGAAAAAATGGCTGATTTCGCAAAGAAAGAGGCTTTTGACCTGGTAGTAGTGGGCCCGGATGATCCCTTAGCAGGGGGCATTGTGGACGTACTGGAAGAAAAGGGACTGCGGGTATTTGGCCCAAGGAAAAATGCGGCTATCTTAGAGGGCTCCAAGGCATTTTCCAAGGATCTGATGAAGAAATACGGAATTCCGACAGCTGCTTATGAGACCTTTGATACACCAGAGGCTGCTCTTAAATATCTGGAGACCGCACCTGTGCCTATCGTTTTAAAGGCTGACGATCTGGCTTTGGGAAAAGGCGTTCTGATCTGTAATACAAGGGAAGAGGCAAAAGAAGGCGTTAAGACCCTTATGTTAGATAAGCAGTTTGGACATGCGGGAGACCGTATTGTAGTAGAGCAGTTTATGACTGGCCGTGAGGTTTCTGTCCTTTCTTTTGTAGACGGAAAGACTATTA
>JBNMGK010000448.1:0-2002 GCA_050872205.1 Enterocloster sp. | reverse complement strand
TATCCAGGTAGTCTGCGATGCCATTACAAAGCGTACCAAAGCAGGAAAGCGTTTCTCCATTCTTGCAGTGGCAGAGGGGGCTATTTCCAAAGAAGATGCCGCCATGTCCAAGAAAGAATTAAAAGAGAAGAAGAAAAACGGCGTTGTCTACCCTTCCGTTGCATACGAGATCGGAGCCCGTATCCAGGAAGTTACCGGCAGCGAAGTAAGAGTCACTGTTCCGGGACATATGCAAAGAGGCGGAGAGCCATGCCCATATGACCGTGTGCTGGCAACCAGACTGGGCGCTGCAGCGGCAGAGCTTATTATAAATGAAGAATACGGCTATATGGCAGCTGTAAAAAATAATGAGATCACCAAAGTACCATTATCTGAAGTAGCAGGAAAGTTAAAGACCGTAGATCCAAACTGCTCCATGATCAAAGAAGCAAAACGGATCGGTATCAGCTTTGGTGATGAGTAAAAGTGATCAGTAAAAGCAAGGAGTAAGAAAATGTCGTATACGGCATTATACAGAAAATGGCGTCCTGTCTCTTTTGAAGATGTAAAGGGACAGGACCCTATTGTCCAGACCTTAAAAAACCAGATAACATCAGAACGTATTGGCCACGCATACCTGTTCTGCGGAACGAGAGGTACCGGTAAGACCAGTATTGCGAAAATATATGCAAGAGCAGTAAACTGCGAGCATCCTGTAGACGGAAGCCCCTGTAATGAGTGTGCCTCCTGTAAGTCCATTTTAGCAGGCACTTCCATGAATGTAGTGGAGATCGATGCGGCTTCCAATAATGGTGTGGAAAATATCCGTGATATCAGGGAACAGGTACAGTATCCGCCTACAGAAGGAAAATACAGAGTCTATATCATCGATGAGGTCCATATGTTATCCATTGGTGCGTTTAATGCTCTGTTAAAGACTCTGGAAGAGCCGCCGTCCTATGTAATATTTATCCTGGCGACTACAGAAGTCCATAAAATCCCGATCACCATTCTTTCCAGGTGCCAGAGGTACGATTTTAAACGGATCTCCCTGGAAACCATTGCAGGAAGACTTCGTCAGCTGACAGAAGCGGAGCACATTGAGACTGAAGATAAAGCCCTGATGTACATTGCAAAGGCAGCAGATGGTTCTCTGCGAGATGCATTAAGCCTTTTGGATCAGTGCGTAGCTTTTCACTATGGAAAACTGCTGACTTATGAAAATGTACTGGATGTCCTCGGGGCAGTGGATTCTGGTGTGTTCAGCAGCATGTTTAATGCTGTGATCGAAGGACGTACCAAAGACTGTATTACCCAGTTAGAGGAGATCGTGATCCAGGGCCGTGAATTAGGCCAGTTTGTCACGGATTTTATCTGGTACCTGCGAAACCTGCTGTTAGTCCAGAGCGCAGATGATGCAGAAGGTCTTCTGGATATGTCAGAAGAAAATTTAAAACAGTTAAAAGAAGATTCCACAAAAACAGATGGAAATACATTAATGCGCTATATCCGTGTGCTTTCGGAGCTTTCCAACCAGCTGCGCTATGCCAGCCAGAAGCGTGTTATGGTGGAAGTTGCCCTGATCAAGCTGACCAGACCGTCTATGGAGCCGGATCTGGATTCCATTCTCCAGCGGTTAAAGCAGTTAGAGGCGGCAGTGGAAGATCTGGAGGCAGGTGGATTTATGCCAAAAGCAGGTATGCCGCCCCAGATAGGCCAGGTGGGAATGGCATCGGCAAGTACAGGTATGCAGAATATGCAGCCTCAGATGACAGGCGCTCCGGTGCGGGCAGCAGGTGCGCCAGGTGTTTCTGCCGGAAATGCTTCTGAAGCAGCCACAGCAGCAGGCATTGCACCGCCCAATCAGGTCAGTCTTCCGCCTGCCCAGTTAGAGGACTTAAATCTTATCCGCAATGAGTGGGCGAAGATCATACGCAGCGCAGGAGGCAGCGCAAGAGCCTGTTTCAGGGATACAGTGGTAGAACCTGGTGGAGAAGGCTGTCTTACCATTGTATTTCTTGAC
>JBNMGK010000344.1:0-3139 GCA_050872205.1 Enterocloster sp. | reverse complement strand
ATCTGGCCTTCAATACGGTTTAAGCGGTGGATCAGGTCTTTGTATTCCTTTTCTGAACGCTCTTTTGTTTTATGGTGGCAACAGCAGCATTTTTCTTCTTCCATAAACGTTCCTGTCTTTCTCCTTTATTTTCCCACCATTCCCCTGGGAATATACGCATTATATACCCCACTAGGGTATATTGTCAAGAGGCGCTCTTTACGTTTTTTTCTCATTTATTTTAACCTGTTTCAATTTGTCAGCAGTCCCACAAGCTATTTCTTGCGGACCTTTTATTCCTGTGATATGATAGTTTATAATAGTGACAGAAGATTCTGAAAATTTTTCGTTCCCGCAGCAGGACTGCTGCAAAGGAGGAACTCTATGGATTTAATCAACCAGTTTGTTGAAAATTATAAAAAGAAGCTTACTTTTTATGAAAATCTGGGGCGCATCTCCTCTTCCCAGTTGGAAGATGCCTTACAGTCTGCCGGTATCCGGGCCATGGTCACTTACAGGATCAAAAATCCGGGACGTTTAAAAAGCAAGGTGCTTCGCAGAAATGCCAAACGCAGTGTTCCTTATAAGAACATGAAGGAAATTTATGAGGATATTGCAGATCTGTGCGGCATCCGTGTTTCCCTTTACTTCCCTGGCGACCGTGTAAAGGTAGACTCCCTGATTAAAGACCTGTTCCAGATCATTGAGCGCAAACAGTTCCCGGAACAGTCAAAACCGCCTACCTACAACAAACGTTTTTCCGGCTACTGGGCCAATCATTACCGCATCCACTTAAAAGAAGATATGGTGCAGCCATCAGAGAAGCGCTACTGCGCTGCCAAAATCGAGATCCAGGTGGCTTCTGTCCTGATGCATGCCTGGTCCGAGGTGGAACATGACCTGGTGTACAAGCCTATGCAGGGAACTCTTTCTGAGGAAGAACTGGCCATCTTAGATGAATTAAATGGTCTGGTGCTTACCGGTGAAATCGCCCTGGAGCGGCTTCAGGCTGCCGGAAATGAAAGGATCCAGAACAGTCAGGCAACCTTTGCCAACCAGTTCGAACTTGCATCCTATTTATACAATTATTTAAGCAACAACTTCCTTCCGGAAGATATCAAGCTTCGTATGGGAAATATTGAGCTGCTGTTCCGTTTTTTAAGCAGCTTAAAGATATTACGGGCAAAGGATATCGGTCCTATTGTAAAGTCTGTGAAATTTGAAAAAGACAAGCGTACCATTTCCCAGCAGATCATTGACCAGATCATCAGCGGAAATGAAAAGAGATACCAGGCATACCAGAAACTGCGCTCTGATGATTCCAATTTAAGCCCGGAGCATCAGGAAGCCATCAACTATTTCTTTGGTCAGTGGGTGCCTTTAGAAAACCTCTTAAACCGTGTGACCAAGCGCAGTTCCCGTTCTGTAAGCGTGTTTAATATCAATGCCTTAAAACGGTTAGGCGTACTGGACAAAGAATGTATCAACCAGATCGCATTCCTTCGGAAAATGCGAAATTCCCTGATCCATGATATTGAAGTGCCAGACGCGGCTTATATCAGAGAACAGGGGGATGAGGCAAAGGTTTTACATGAAAAACTGGTGGAATTACTGGATACAAAAAAAGCAGAGGACTAAGTTTCCTCTGCTTTTTTACTGTATCTCTTCGATCTGTGATATCCGGTTTCCATTTTTTGTTTTAAGTTTTATCCCATATACCTTAAATGGAGTATCATCTCCCACCACAAATGGCTCTTCCCGGTATATCTTTGCCTGTATTTCCTGTTCTTCCAGCTCTTTTTTTCTCTTCTTTGCCTTTTCAAACAGCTCTGTGTGCTGTTTTTCCTGTTCTTCTCCAAAATAACGTCTGGGATAATAGGCTGCTGCCTCATCCATCCGGTCTATAAGTCTGTCCGTCACTGCCTTGTGGGAGGTTCTGTGGAACATCCAGGCAATGTATCTGGCAAGTACCCTTAGGGGGTATCTTTTATACAGGGATACCATTTTTGCAAACCAGATATCTCCTGCCTGTTTTGCTGTTTCTTCCACTAATTCTGCCGCCAAAACAGAAAGCTTCCACGGCTCTTCTTTTTCCCTTACATAAGCCAAAGAAGCAGCCGGATAAAAGAGATAGCTTAAAGGGGGAAATTCTCTTAAAAGTGCCAGTTTCTTTTCTTCTTCACTGCAGCAGGCTTCTCCCAGATATTCCCATTTATCTCCTAAAATGGCAATCTTGTATTCTAACTGCCGGAGATATTCATAGCCTTTTACCCAGAAATGGCCGATCTGGCCATAGTCATACAGCTCACATTCCAGTGTCATATCCCTGAAAAATAAGGTGCACACTGTATCTCCCTGATGAACTGCCAGGATATAGTGGCCGCCTTCTTTATTATTTTTTCCTGACGGATCACTGTCTTCTCTGTCTAATGAGGCGCTTAATTCTCCCTCATACTCCGGCAGATAGGTTCCAGTCATCACTGCCTCATGGAATACCAGAAAGCTTTCTGCTGTATCGTTCATCATATACACCAGACGGATATCAGAAGGTATTTTCCCGGCATCTCCTTCTGGCAGACCGATCAGTTCAAACTGGCCCAGTTCCAGCAGATCAGCCAGCTTTTCAAATTCCATTCCTTTACAGTCTAATCTCACTCCTGCTCTCCTTCGTTGGCTTCTTCCAGAGTCACATTTTCCTGTCCATCTTCTACATATTCCAGACGCAGCACAGCCTGAGGCCAGTTTAAGGCGATACGGGCGGTTTTTCCCTTTTCTTCTCCCGCCTTTTTGATCAGATTTAGCAGTTCATCCAACACTGCTCTTGTAAGATAACCGCCTCGCCAGTGGAAGGTAAGCATTTTTCCCTTTTTTGCAGCCTGAAGGGAACGTTTATACACATCTTCTGTCTTTGTAAAGGACATTTTCTTCTCTTTGTAGTAAAAATGATCCCCGTCTGTGCAGGCTGGTGCCGGTGCGATCAATGGCTCATGGTCACGGAAAATGTTTTTATCATCCAGATTAAAGTAGTCGTAGCGGATCTCCTTTGCGCCAAAGCTATGCTTTCCCAGTGTATTATCAAAGGTTGCATCCAGATGATAATAGGTGCCGTTAATCTTTACAATATTCCAGGTATGGCGGTACTTGATCCCTTTTTCTGGAT
>JBNMGK010000319.1:0-3434 GCA_050872205.1 Enterocloster sp. | reverse complement strand
TATTTTAATTATTTCAATTTTCCATAAACCTCATCGGAAACGGCCTCACACCACTCGTTGGATGTCTCTTCACCCGGAACTTCAATGGCGAGATGGGAGAACCAGGAATCCGGTGCGGCACCGTGCCAGTGTTTGACTTCTGCCGGGATGTTGATGCAGTCGCCCGGTTTCATCTCGATGGCTTCTTTGCCTTCTTCCTGATAATAGCCACGGCCTGCAACGCAGACTAAGATCTGTCCGCCGCCGCTCTTTGCGTGGTGGATATGCCAGTTGTTGCGGCATCCCGGCTCAAAAGTTACATTAAAAATACCAACCTGACTGGTAGATACAGGTGCCAGGAAGCTCTTTCCAGAGAAATACTGCGCAAAACCGTCATTTGGCGCACCGATTGGGAATACCATTTCCTTTGCATGGGCTCTCATTGCCTCATCTTCATATGGAAGATTACCCTCATTATCTGCCCCTACCTCTTTTGCCAGGTTAAATACGGCCCAGCCCTTTGGCCAGCCTGCATAAAAAGCAACATGGGTAATAACAGCTGCGATCTCCTTCTGTGTTACGCCATGAGCCTTGGCATTCTGTAAATGGAATTTTAAAGAAGAATCGGTAATACCGGAAGCCATTAAAGCTACAACGGTTATGATACTTCTTGTTTTTAAATCAATGTCCTGATTGTTCCAGTTTTCTCCAAAAAGGACATCATCATTATAATGCGCAAAATCGGGCGCAAATGTTCCTAATGCATTTCTTCCTGCTGTCTGAACTACTTTCTTCATATGACATTTCTCCTTTATATTATAAAGATTTTACCCACTTTTCAATTTCCTGCTTGTTGGCTCTGTTTAAAAGCTTTCCTTCTACGAACTCAGCTCCTGGTGCAGATGGCTTTAATTCCTTTACAGTGTTGCCAAAGCCGCTTCCGCCGGACGTTGCAAACAGCACGATCTTCTTGCCGGAAAAATCATATTTTTCCAGGAATGTATTTACAATGGTAGGTGCCACATACCACCAGATAGGGAATCCCAGAATAATGGTATCATATTCCTCAATATGAGCATCTGTATCTGTGATCTCCGGACGGATCTTCTTGTCGCTCATCTCCACACTGCTTCTGGATTTTTTATTCATCCAGTTTAAATCATCACTTGTATATAATTCCTTTGGTGTGATCTCATACAGATCGCACTCTCCAGCCTCTGCGATCATCTGGGCTGCTTTCTTTGTGGTTCCGCTTGCACTGAAATATGCTACTAATGTTTTCTTCATGGCTGTTACCTCCTGCATTTTAAGCGCATAAAAATGTGCAGGACCTGTTCTTTCTCATCCTGCACATATATTATATAACTCATTTTTCTGTTATGTCTAATACTTATATTACATGATCATTTATGCCTGAAAAGCATTTGCATGTTTTATCACAGACGCTTCATGTATAAAAGTGGGTAGGGATTTCCTTCCTCATCCAGATCCGTTCTTTTGTATGTTTCAAAGCCCATATGCTCATAAAATCCAACTGCCTGAGGATTCTGTTCATTCACCGTCAGTTCCTCTATCCCGTAATTGTGGATCCCATATAAAAGCAGCTTTTTTCCCAGTCCTTTTCCCCGCTCCTTCGGAGAAAGGAACAGCATTTCCAGGCGGTGATCTTCCACTCCCATAAACGCAATAGGCTCTCCTAAATCATTTTCAGAAATAATCAGACTTTGTACCCCACCTAATGCCTGTGGAACATACCCTTTTATCTTCTCAATTTCTTCTCCCGAAAGAAAATGGTGGGTTGCCCGTACAGACTCTTCCCATACCATTAAAAGCTGCTCTTTCAATATCTCTGTCCGCTCTTTCACTTCATATATCTTCATCTTAGTTTTTAATCTCCTCATAAAATTTTCTTGCAGCCTTACTGAATATGGCATGTTTTTTCCATACTAACGCATACCTGATAGGAAACACCGGCTCCAGCGGCAAAAAACAGATTCCTGGATCTAACACCTGCGCCAGCCGGTCCCTGGTGAGCAGAAAATACCCCACTTCCTGTTCTACAAAAGAAAACGGACTGCCGCAGACTACATTGTAAGTTGCCGCAATATGAAGATCTTCCACATCCGTTCCCACCCAGTGAGCGATCTCACTTTGCAGTCCTTTTCTCCGAGGTGTAATAAGAGGAAGCCGTTTCAAATCTTCTCTTGTAATGGCCTTCTGCTTTGCTAAAGGATCCGTAGTTTTCATAAGAACGCCCCACTGTGCATGATCCGGCAGGGAAAGAAACTCATATTTTATATTGTCCACCGGCTCTAACATCACTGCAAAATCCAGGATCCCATGATCCAGCCGCTCCGATACATCCACTGCATCTCCGCTGTAAAAATGGAAACGCACCCCGGGACTTACCTTTCGCAGCCTGGCAGCCGCAGCTAAAACAGATTTAGAAGCCATTCCCCCTACATCTATATCCCCAAGGATCTCTTCAGCGTCAGTGCTGATCTCCTGCTCTGTCTTTTCCACCAGCTCCAGGATCTCCTCTGCCCTTTTTCGCAAAAGGACTCCCTCTTCTGTTAAAATGATCTTTCGCTTTCCTCTCACCAAAAGCTGCTTCCCAAGCTGTTTCTCCAGATCCATTAACTGTTTCGAAAGAGAAGGCTGGGCAATATGCAGGCTTTCCGCTGCCCGTGTGATATTTTCTTCCCTTGCCACCGCCAAAAAATAACGCAGGTCCCGCACTTCCATGGTCATCCATCTCCTTTTATCATTCCTTTTACCTATAGTTTATCATAGATAATCAATATTTGATATTATTTTCTTTTAAACGTATAATGCATTTGCATTAATAAACCGCCACCTAAGTGGATATTTATACACAAAGAGGAGTCTTTATGAACGTAAAAACAAAATCAGGGAAACTGGATATGCTCCACGGACCAATCTGGAGCAGGCTTCCCCAGTACGCACTTCCTGTTGCTGCCACAGGAATTTTAGAGCAGCTTTTTAACGCTTCTGACCTGGCTATTGTAGGAAATTTTGCCAGCACGGACCGCACCGTTGCCATTGCCGCAGTGGGGGCAAACAGCCCGGTGATCGGCGTGATCTTAAACCTTTTTATCGGTCTGTCCCTAGGCAGCAACGTGGTGATCGCCAATGCTATTGGACGAAACGCAAAAAAAGATGTAGAACAGGCTGTACATACTTCCGTTACTGCCTCCTTCCTCGGAGGAATACTGGTGGCCCTGCTTATGGAGCTGTGTGTTGAAAAGCTTTTAAGCCTTCTTTACATTCCAGAAGAGGTAATGCCCTATGCCCTTTTATACATCCGCATCTATCTTTTAGGACTGCCTGTGATCTTTCTCTACAACTTTGAAGCTGCCATTTTCCGCAGCATCGGTGATACAAAGATCCCCCTTCAGGCGCTGGCCTTTTCCGGTGTTTTAAATGTAGCGCTG
>JBNMGK010000394.1:0-2476 GCA_050872205.1 Enterocloster sp. | reverse complement strand
GTGCAGGCGTGATCGTAGCCCTTACCGGGTTAAATCCTATTGAAGTGTATAAGGGCATTTTTGACGGTGCCATTGGTACCAAGCGCCGTGCATGGATGACTATCCGTGATACACTGGTGCTGTTATGTATTGCAGTTGGTATTACCCCGGCATTTAAAATGCGTTTCTGGAACATTGGCGCAGAAGGCCAGGTGCTGATCGGCGGTGTTACTTCCGCAGCTATGATGATCTATCTGGGAAATTCCCTTCCTCCGGTGGTATTATTCCCTCTTATGTTTCTTGGCAGTGCGGCAGCAGCCATGATCTGGGGCGTGATCCCGGCCTTTTTCAAGGCTTACTGGAATACCAATGAAACACTGTTTACCCTGATGATGAACTATGTTGCAACCCAGGTCATTACCTATTGTATTATTTTCTGGGAGAACCCAAAGGGCTCCAACTCTGTAGGAACCATTAATTCTTCTACCAAAGGCGGCTGGATCCCACAGCTTTTTGGTCTGGACTATGGATGGAACCTGGTGATCGTCCTGGCTCTGACTGTTGCCATGTTCATTTACTTAAAATACAGCAAGCAGGGATATGAGATCGCTGTTGTTGGTGAAAGTGAAAATACAGCCCGCTATGCAGGCATCAATGTAAAGCGTGTTATTCTTCGCACCATGGCTCTGTCCGGCGCGATCTGCGGTATTGCAGGTTTTATCATTGTAGGCGGCGCAAGCCATACGATTTCTACCAGTACAGCAGGAGGCAGAGGTTTTACAGCCATTATCGTTTCCTGGCTGAGTAAATTCAATACCTTTGTAATGATCCTGGTATCCTTCTTCCTGGTGTTCATGCAAAAGGGCGCAGGACAGATCGCGTCCCAGTTTAACTTAAATGAAAATGCATCGGATATCATTACTGGTATCATCCTGTTCTTTATCCTTGGCTGTGAGTTCTTTATTAACTACAAAGTAGGATTTCGAAGCGGGAAAAAGAGTGGCAAATAGGAGGTGGATGTATGGGATTATTGATCATTTTTATGCAAAAGGCCATTGGACAGGGAATTGGTATCCTCTATGGCGCTTTAGGCGAGATTTTAACGGAAAAATCCGGAAACCTGAACCTGGGTATTCCTGGAATGATGTATATGGGCGGCATTGCCGGACTGATCGGTGCTTTCCTTTATGAAAACAGCAGCGCTGCGCCAAATGGAGCTGTGGGAGTTCTTATTTCCTTCCTGTGCGCGTTTTTATGCGCTGCTTTAGGTGGTCTGATCTACAGTGTGCTGACTATTACCTTACGTGCCAATCAGAATGTAACCGGTCTGGCACTTACTACCTTCGGTGTTGGTTTCGGTAACTTCTTTGGCGGCTCCCTTTCAAAGCTGGCAGGCGGCGTTGGACAGATCTCCGTTGCAGTGACCGGCGCAGCTTTTAAGAAGCAGATCCCCGTACTTTCCGGTTTGGGCGCAGTGGGACAGTTATTATTTTCCTATGGATTTTTAACTTATCTGGCAATTATTCTGGCTCTGGTGCTGGCATTTTTCCTTGCAAAGACCAAAAAGGGCCTGAACCTGCGGGCAGTAGGTGAAAGCCCGGCTACAGCAGATGCGGCTGGTATCAATGTTACTGGATACAAATATCTGGCAACCTGCATCGGAGGCGGTATCAGCGGCCTTGGCGGTCTGTACTTTGTAATGGAGTATTCCGGCGGAACCTGGACCAATAATGGTTTTGGTGACAGAGGCTGGCTGGCAATTGCCCTTGTTATCTTTGCTCTCTGGAAACCTGTAAATGCCATCTGGGGTTCTATCCTTTTTGGCGGCCTTTATATCCTGTATCTTTATATTCCGGGACTGGACCGCGGAGCCCAGGAGATCTTTAAGGCACTGCCTTATGTAGTAACCATTATCGTACTGGTATTTACCAGCCTGAGAAAGAAGAGGGAATATCAGCCGCCGGCAAGTCTGGGACTGGCATATTTCCGTGAGGAACGATGAGAGAATTAATTGAACGGTATGTAAGGGAACTGGTAAAAATTCCCAGCACTTCTAATACAGAGACAGAAAAAAGCTGCGCGGACTATATTGCAGAGGAACTGGCAAAGCAGCCTTATTTTAAGGAGCATCCGGAGCTGACAGGAAAATATCTGCTGCCAGAGGACAGCTTTGGCCGGTCTGTGCCATGGGGCCTGGTAAAAGGAAAGAGCGGATCCCGTAAGACCATTATCCTTACAGGGCATTATGACGTGGTAGACACAGAAGAGTATGGAAATGAGCGTGCTCTGGCCTATGATGTGGAGAAATGGGAAGATCTGGTAAAATCTGGAAATGCTCTGCCTGGTATGCCGGATGAGGTAAAAGAAGATTTCCTTTCTGATGACTGGATGTTTGGCAGAGGAACTGCAGATATGAAAGGCGGGCTTTCTGTTGGGCTGGCGCTGCTGGATTGGTATGGAAAACTGGTGGCTGAGGCAGAGGAGAAATCACATGATG
>JBNMGK010000422.1:0-2250 GCA_050872205.1 Enterocloster sp. | reverse complement strand
TTGTGATAGACGGAAATGTGGACTGCATGGATTCCAGAACAGCATTTCCTTTTATCGTCCTTGTAATACGCTCACATAGTTCTGTCGCCACTTCGTACCGAAAAGCATCTGAGATCACTACAAAAATGCGCTTGTTTTTGCTGCTTAAAGGCGTTACATATTTTCTGTAAAAGCGCCTCTGCTTATCAATATCCGAAACATACCCCAAAGCAGCCAGGTCATCTGCCGCACCATTCGTCCAACAGGCTGTCAGTTCTCTTAAAAACCAGTTCTGATAAAGAGCTTCCACATACTCTGTGGAATGTTTTAAATGGTCTTCCAGCACATCATTTGCACTTTTAAGAGCTTTACCAAAAGCATAATGAAACCGACGGTAATATGCATCCATCCGATACCATTCTTCTGTATAAAGTTTCCATACCTTCTTTGGTTCTACCACATGAAAACCACCTGCATGTTTCTGATAAAACAGCTGCATTTTCCCAATAAAGAAAAGACAGTCAAAATACTCCGAAAAATGTTCATACCAGCCAGCAGTGCGCCTGTTTTCACATACCTTCATGATCAGATCGCAACGCACCACATGATCCCTTATCTCTTTATAAAGCCGTTTTAAAATACTTTCATTTATACATGGAAATATATCACCAGCTAACAGGATTTCCGGTTCAAAGCGGTCAAAACGGACTGGCAGCTGCCATTTTTCTTCCACAAAACGGCAGATTTCAAATAATCTTTCTCTCTTTTCCTTCTGATCATAGCCACGCCATTCATGGACCAGGCTGTAACAATATACCTGGTTGGTCTCTGAAACAAATCGCTCCAACCCCTTTAATACAGACCCATTCACAGTCTGTGAAAGAGCGGTAAACAGCACATGGGCCGCAAAAAGTTCCAGTGGCTTGTCCTCTTCCTCTATATAACCTGTATACTTTCTGACCAGCTGCCAGAACGCTTCTATAGAGCCAAATTTTCCAATATTTTCCAATATCTTATTTGTACTCTTGTCCAGACCTTCCGAAAGAACCTCTATAATAATGTTCTGGACTGAACCACTGTTCAGACCAGCCAGAACTGACATGATATCAACATGGAGCTTCAAAGGCGTTGTATATTCTCCACCCATGCGGCGTAATTTTTGTACCCGTTCCTTATTCTCCAGAAATCTGCTGTACAACTTCAGTGTTTTCCGCATAGGCGCAGACGGCGCTATATTCAGTTCCTCCATTTGCATGGAAATAAAATCAGCCCGGAATTCCTCACTGTAAAGTTCAATATCTAAAAGCCAGTTATCCTGGATCTTTTCATATGAAAACGGGCAGTAAATAAGATAATTACTGGTAAGATCATCTTTTAAAAGGAGTTTTTTCACTGCAAAATTGTTGTTTCCAGTGAGTCGTACTATCTTTACATCAGGTAACTCCAATGTTTCCAGTTCTTTTTCAAACTCCTTTTCTTCATCTTTCCAGAAAATGATACGTCGTACATAGAATTCAGGGAGCGGTGCCTTAAACCGCTCCCCAAGTGCAAACTGGATCTTCTTATTTTCCATAAATCTGTTCTCTCCTGCTGTACCTGCTTATTTTATCTTCGCAAGAACATCCTCAAATTCTGCATAATTATGTTTCACACCGTCATCCAGATCGATCTGTTTATTCTGGTCTGCAAGATGATGTATCTTTTCCTCATATTTCTGAAGTTCAAGGGCCTGATCCTGAAGCTTTTTCTGCTGGTCTTTCAGTGCTTTTCTCTCTTTTGGAGCCGCATGCTCCAGATCCTGTTCCAACTGTGCCAGCCTGGTACGATACCGTTCCTGCTGTTCATGAACATATTCTGTACGCATTCTCGCCAGAAGATCGCTTTTATACCGGTGCATATAGATCAGTGCCTTAAAACCATTTTTCTTTCCGCTGCTGAACAGCCAGTAGATCGAGCGTTTCTGGTATGTTTTCACATGATCACTGTAAAAATCATTGAGGAAATAATTGCGGATCACTTCTCTCGGCGTTCCTTTTCCCCCTAAGGCATCTGCAATAAATTTCAGATTCTCCTCCAATGTATCTTCCCCATACACCACTTTCACAAAATCCACGAACCGTCCAGTCATATCATCATCGAAATACTCATCATCACAGATTGGGATAATGTTATCATCATCCGGTATGATCGTCTTATACTTGCTGGCATCCCATTCCCCGCCAGCATAAGCCAGTCCGTCCACATCCAGAGAATAACGGCCTAACAGACAGC
>JBNMGK010000278.1:0-3921 GCA_050872205.1 Enterocloster sp. | reverse complement strand
AGGAGCCAGTAAGGGCCAGATTCTTAAAAAGCTCTTTCTCTCAACATTGTATCTCAGTGCCTTTACCTTTGGCGGCGGATACGTGATCGTTACTTTGATGAAAACAAAATTTGTGGACCAGTATCACTGGATCGATGAAGAAGAAATGCTGGATCTGGTGGCCATTGCCCAGTCCTGTCCCGGAGCCATTGCTGTCAACGGGGCTATTGTTGTAGGCTATAAACTGGCGGGACTGACCGGTGTTTTATGCTCTGTGATCGCCACAGTGATCCCGCCATTTGTCATTCTTTCTGCTATCTCATTCTGTTATGCAGCTTTCCGCTCCAACCTGATCGTTGGGTGGATGTTAAACGGCATGCAGTCGGGAGTGGGGGCTGTTATTATGGAGGTCAGCTTTGGAATGGCATCCGGTATTGTAAAAGAAAAGCAATATCTGTCCATTTTCATAATGATCGCCGCTTTTATTGCCAACTATTTTTATAAGGTCAGTGCCATTGTGCTGATCTTATTATGCATTGCTTTAGGTGTGATCCTTACACTGTACCGGGAGAAAAAGGCCGGAAAAAATGACCGTAGTACTTCCCGGGATAATGCACAGAAAGGAGGCACCTTATGATCTATTTACAGCTTTTTATCAGCTTCCTGCAGATCGGCGCCTTCAGCTTCGGCGGCGGCTATGCAGCCATGCCTCTGATCCAGAACCAGGTAGTCCAGATCCATCCTTGGCTGTCCCAGTCTGAATTTACAGACCTGATCACCATTTCCCAGATGACGCCGGGACCCATTGCAGTCAATTCTGCAACTTTCGTAGGTACCCGTATTGCAGGAATGCCGGGAGCTTTGGCAGCTACTGCAGGCTGTGTTCTGCCATCCTGTATTTTAGTTACATTGCTGGCTAAAATTTATCTGAAATATAGGAATTTAAGCCTTCTCCAGGGCGTCCTTAAATCCCTGCGGCCGGCCGTTATCGCCATGATCGCGGCCGCCGGGGTCAGCATCCTGGTCAATGCCTTCTGGGGTGAAGCAATGGCTTCCCTGACTGCATCCCAGCTTCTGCCAAATATCAGTATCCAGGCCGTAGGCATTTTCATCGGCTCCCTGATCTTGTTAATCCGCTTTAAAATGAACCCCATTCACGTAATGCTTTTGTCGGGAGTGGCAGAAGTGGCGCTGCAGCTTATTGGGAAAATATTCTTTGTCTGAAATCAGCGAATGCTTCACTAGCACATTCTTAATATACATAACACTAAAACAGGAACCCGATCAAGATTTCTCCGATAGGTTCCTGTTTTTAATTTATCCTATTACTGCCATTTCCTGAACCAGCTTTTCAAACTCATTTTCATCCTCTACAAATGTATATGGTGCATACTCTCCATAGGCTGTGGGACGGCTGATCGTCACTAACTGAATTCCCTTTTCTGCTACTTGTTGATTCATTCTTCTTTTCATTTCCACCAAATGGCTGCCATGTCTGGTTTTCAATGCATAGCATCCGTGTTTATTTTTATTTTTTGCAACCAGGTAACACATCCTTTAATGCCTCCTCAAATTCCTTTTCATTTCGGATTTTCCCAGCCTCGTACATACTGCGTAAATTTCTTCCCACTTCATTCGGATAAGCTTTTTTATATAAATAATCATGAAGCCAGTTATTCAGCTGTCTATCATATAAAGTATTGAACTGGATCTCTATTGGATAACACTTACTATTCTTCTGAAAATAAACATGCACACCTCTGTATCCGTCATCATTTGCTTTTCCTTCTGACATATTGGCTATTTTAAATTTTTCTCTATTCAGTTCTAAAACGGAATCATATGAATCACAAAATGCTCGAAATCCCAGGATATCATTAAAAACTTTTCTCATCTGAGCGTCTGGATAATAACGGTCATATTTACTCAAAATAGACTCTATACTCTTAATTCGATAGTCCACCGCCACATCCTCTAATATCGTCTGCTCATCGTACCATTCAGTCATATCCGTCAGCTCTCTTATCAGTAAATCCTTATCAAAATAATGTAAGTTCTTTTTTATAGATATACCTAAATGTGATTCATAAGAAAGCTGCTCTAATATTTCAAGAGAAATACCATTCAATTCTAAAATATTGTCATACATTATACACCACTTTCGCTGACAAATAAACATTCTTTTCTTAATAATAAGAGTACCACAAGTAAAACGGTCCAGCAAGCAAAAATATATCTTACAATTTTATATTGTTCATGATATTGAGAATTTTATTACATAATTTTCTCCCACTTTGTGGTATGATATAAGTGTTATACGATTAAAGAATTCAAATCAGATACAAGGAGGTTTTTCATATGGCACTTACACATTTAACATCTGACACATTTGACCAGGCAGTAAACGCTGGTGATAATCTGGTAGTAGTAGATTTCTTCGCTACCTGGTGCGGTCCCTGCAAAATGCTGTCCCCAACTGTAGAAAAAATGGCAGAACTCCACCCGGAAATTCACTTTTATAAAGTTGACATTGACGAAGACATGGATCTTGCAACCCGTTTTAAGGTAATGAGCGTACCAACTCTTCTCTATTTCAGAAGAGGCATAGTTGTCAATAAGACCATCGGCGTTATCTCTGCTTCTGAAATGGAGCAGGCAATGGCTGAAGCGAAGTAATCACCGAATGTGCCTGTGGCGCATTTGCTATATGCGCAGCACGCAAAAGAGCAGTAAAACCATTTTTTTCAAATATTCCGGTTTTACTGCTCTTTCTTATTATTTTTAACGGTTTTTCTTACTCTTCGCTTTTTTTCTGCACCTTTTTTATCAGCGTCTCTACGCCCCCAAGATAATGATCTGCAATAGCCTGTTCCACCTGTGCGGGACTGCCGGTTTTGCAGGCATTTAACAGCTTTTCGTGGATAAGATACTGACGTTTGATCACCTGTTCACTGTCTACTTCCATATTGTACCCCGTTACAATATTTCCGTAGTTTAAGTCTTCCCAAGCCTTTTTCAGGCGCTTGAAACTTACCAGATCCAGGATCACTTCATGAAACTCATTGTCCAGTTCAAATACTTTGCGGTATTCTTCTTTGTGGAGCAGTTTCATCTTCCCTAAAATGTGTTCCATTTTTTCAAGGGACTCTTTGGGAAATGGACCGTTATGCAGCCGTACTGCCATCATCTCATAATTGGCCCGCATGTAATAGATCTCGTAAATATCATCCATGCCTATATGCCTTACAGAGCAGCCCACATTTCTGGAATATTCCACCATGCCTTCCTGCTCTAACTGGCGCAGCGCTTCCCGCACCGGACCGCGGCTGATGCCAAATTCCGATGCCAGTTCCTGCTCTATGATCTTATCTCCCGGCTTCATATCCCCGTTTAAGATCTTCATTCTGATCTCATCTGCTACATTTTCCCTTAAAGTCCGATAATCAAGCTTTCCCATACTCTGCAAGTTCCTTAAAAATCCTTAATCACTGTCATGATCGTTAATACCAACGTCTGTTGTTGGTTATTTTACCATAACGCGTTAAACAAGTAAAGGTTTTCGCATTGCGGAAGATCGCCCAGCTTAAAGCCTTTAAGCCGCCGGTTGCCTTAAAAGCAGAACCCAGTTCACCTACCATCAGTGCATATGGGATGAAATACAGGGCAAACATCAGCAGCCAGCTGAAAATAGCCTGAACACCGTTAAAATAAACGAAGCCATTTAAAATGTTGCCGAATCCCCATACAGTTGAGAATGCCATTAACGCACGGACACTCCATGAGATCTTGTTTTTGTCAGACATATCTCTTCTCCTTTTCCTTTATCGTATGTTTTTCAGTTTTTAAGACCATTATAGTTTATTGCTGATTGTAAATAGTTAATTGTAGATTGTTGACAACCAGTGTCGTATTTCTACTTTTTTATATCATATTCTTCCCTTT
>JBNMGK010000475.1:0-1746 GCA_050872205.1 Enterocloster sp. | reverse complement strand
TTCCACTTTCCTGTGCGGTACTCTGCATAGGAGATGACCCAGTTTGCAAACCAGCCCATGGGAACTGCGTACCATACCATGGCAATGCCAAATCTTGGAGCGCAGGTAATGGCAATGACCACGCGGATGCCTAAGTTTACCAGGTTTGCAACCGTGAACATTTTCATGTCACCGGCGCCGCGCAGCAGGCCGTCCACTGCCATTTTAAAACCAATAAAGCAGAAAAACCAGCCCATAAAAGTAAGATAGCCAATTCCTGTGGAAAATGCAATATCGGTTCCTTCATTTCCAAGGAACATACCGATCATGCCCCGGCTGAATATTTCTAAGAAGAAGCAAATGACTACAGAACAGACAATGACCATTTTGCTGGCTGCGTGAAGTCCCTGAACCACACGTTCTTTCTGTTTAGCGCCGATATTCTGTGCTGTATAGGATGAAACGGCATTTCCGATGGCAGACATTGGCACAACACAGATGGACTCAATACGCATGGCTGCTGAGAAGCCAGCCAGTGCCTCGGAGCCAAAGCCATTTACTACAGACTGTACCAGCATCATACCAATGGATACAGTAGACTGCTGGAGAATGGATGGAATGGCAATACGGGTCATTTCTGCCAGTTCCATTGTATCAAATAATGTTTTCTGCTTTCCTTCTAAAGCATTCAGGTTTTTAATAAGGACCATAAAGGAAAGGACAGCGGAGATTCCCTGTGCGATCAGCGTCGCCCATGCAACGCCGGCTACTCCCATATCCATTTTTGTAACCATGATAAAGTCAAGGAACACATTAAATACAGAAGAAAAGATCAGAAAATACAGCGGAATCCTGGATTTTCCCAGTGCATTGAACATGGCAGAAAGCACATTGTACATGAACAGGAAGGGCAGTCCCAAAAAATAGATCCGCAGATACTGGGCTGCCATATCCAGACAGTCCTGAGGGGTGTTTAACCAGATCATGATCTGTTTTCCAAGGACCAGACCTGCCACACCAAGGACTAAACTGATGCCCAGGAAAGATAACAGAGCTGTAAATACAGCAGTTTTCATTCTTCCGTATTCTTTTGCCCCAAAATACCGGCTTACGATCACCGATGCGCCGATACCGCCGCCAATGGCTACGCAGATAAAGATGTTGGTCAGTGCATAGGAAGCACCTACAGCTGCCAGAGCCTGTTCACTGACATAGCGGCCTACAATGGCGGAGTCTACCATGGTATAGGTCTGCTGGAACAGGTTTCCTATGATCATAGGCAGTGAAAATAAAAATAACGCCTGTAAGGGCGGTTTTTTGATCAGATAATCATTATCCATTTGGGTTGTAACCTCCTGTATATTTATGTACTCCTGGAGTTTTTTTTGTCCGAGAGTACATTTCCCGTATTAGTATATCTGAGAGCAGGGATTTATTCAATAGAATTTCATAAAGGAAATTCCCATAGAGCATGAAAACAAGGAGGTAAACGGGTATCATAAAACCAGTTGGTTTGCCAGAAAGACACTGACTATGAGACTGACAGAAGCTGTTAAAAGTCCTCCTGCAAGTGTGTGCCGGGTACGGCTGATGCCCACAGAACCGAAATATACACTCATACAGTAAAGCACCGTTTCTGTGCTTCCCATGAGGATGGATGCCATAAGGCCCAGCCGGGAGTCGGGACCATAATTTTTAAACAGATCTAACACCAGGCCTACAGCAGCGGAGTTAGAGATCAGACGCACAAAGGCAATAGGGATAATG
>JBNMGK010000455.1:0-1949 GCA_050872205.1 Enterocloster sp. | reverse complement strand
CGTTGCCGGTGTTGCATGGGCAACCTTCCTCTGCCAGGGCGTCAGCTGTATCCTTGCAATGGTAGTTATCTTCCGCAGACTGGCAAAGATCGAAGGAAAAGAAAAAGCTCCATTCTTTGACTGGCAGATCTTAAAGCAGATCGTAGCCATTGCCATTCCAAGTACCTTACAGCAAAGCTTCATCTCCCTCGGAAACATCGTGATCCAGAGTATCATCAATGGATTTGGCGCTCCGGTTATGGCTGGTTACTCCGCAGCTGTTAAATTAAACAACCTGGTCATCACTTCCTTTACCACACTGGGAAATGGTATTTCCAACTACACAGCCCAGAACCTTGGTGCAAGAAAAATGCCGCGTATCAAACAGGGCTTCCGTGCCGGTGTTAAAATGGTATGGATGTTAAGTTTACCACTGTTTTTACTGTACTTCTTCGGTGGAAATATTGTTTTAAAGCTGTTCATGGACGAGCCTACCGAACTGGCAATGCATACAGGTATCACTTATTTAAAGATCCTTTCCCCATTCTACTTTGTAGTTTCCGCAAAGCTGGTAGCCGACGGTATCTTAAGAGGCGCAGGCCTGATGAGGAACTTTATGGTTGCAACCTTTACCGACCTGATCCTGCGTGTTGTACTTGCCTTTGTATTCTCTAAGACAGTACTGGGAGCAACCGGTATCTGGTGCGCATGGCCTATTGGCTGGTGCGTAGCAACCATATTATCCATTCTGTTCTACAGAAGAGGACCGTGGACTGCTGGTAAGGAAGCTGCCGCAGACGCAAACATTGATTAATAAACCCACACATACATAATCATACGCATCCCCTTTATATAAAAAGCAGGTGCACACCACATGACTTACATATGGTTTGCACCTGTTTTTTACCTGCATACTCGCAAACACGCGCTAACGCGCTTTACTGCCTGCTGACGCAGGCGGTTTGCTCGTTAATGGCTTGTGAAAAACAAATGTCTGCTAACGCAGCCGCTTGTTTTTCCCTGCACTCATTACATCATTTCATTAGGCTTCATGGTGTCCATGTCATCAAACTCCATGTTCTCGCCGCCCATTGCCCAGATAAAGGTATAGTTAGATGTACCTGCTCCACTGTGGATGCTCCAGGACGGGCTGATCACAGCCTCTTCATTCTTCATAATAATGTGTCTGGTCTCTGTAGGCTCTCCCATCATATGAAATACTACGTTGTCACCTGGAACCTCAAAATACATATAAACTTCCATACGGCGCTCATGTGTATGGGCTGGCATGGTGTTCCATACGCTTCCTGGCTCTAAAACAGTCATACCCATGGAAAGCTGGCAGGTTTTTAATACATCTGGATGAATAAACTGATTGATCACACGCTTGTTGGAAAGAGCCGCGTCACCACATGGTCTCTTAGCCGCCTTCTCAATCGGAATAAATGTGGTAGTGTAGGAAGTATGTGCCGGAGCACTTACCATATAAAATTTTGCTGGTTTGGAAGGATCTTCGCTTTCAAAGTAAACTTCCTTTGTTCCCTTGGTAATGTACAGGCAGTCCTTGTATCCCATAACAAATTCCTGTCCGTCTGCGGTGATCTTTCCCTTTCCGCCAATATTGAAAATACCGATCTCACGGCGCTCCAGGAAATAATGGGTACCAAAGTTCTTCCAGCAGTCAATACCTTTTTCAATAGAAACCTTCTCAGAAACCGGCATACATCCCAGTGTAACCATACGGTCTACATGGGAATACACTGCAACTACCTCATCTGCCTGATACAGGTTCTGGATCAGAAATTCATTTCTCAGTTCCTCTGTTGTGTAGCGTTTTACATCTCTCTGATTTGCAGAATAACGGATATCCATTTTTTATCTCCTTTTATCTAAACTGGCTGTATTTATGTCCTGCTGCCATTCCACCTCTGGCTGCTGCCAGTTCGCTGACTGTTACCAGCTGATATCCT
>JBNMGK010000209.1:0-5125 GCA_050872205.1 Enterocloster sp. | reverse complement strand
GGCCTTAAAAGCCCAGGCACAGGGGGCTGACTACTTAGGCAGCGGTGCTGTATTTGGCACATCCACCAAGAAAGATGCCTGCCCCATGACCATGGAACAGCTGCAGGCTATCTGTGCATCCGTAAAGATCCCGGTGGTAGCTATCGGCGGTATCTGCCTGGACAATATTGAGAAGTTAAAAGGAAGCGGTGCAGTGGGAGCTGCTATTGTATCTGGTATCTTTGCAGCAGAAGATATTGAAGCAACCACCAGGGAACTTCGTGAGAAAATGGAGAGTATTATAGCGAAAAGATAGAAAAATAAGCATCCAAGCCACCAGAAAATGGCATTGGATGTTTATTTTATCTAAAACTTCTTTTTGATCTTTAAGATATTCATTCCATCCCGGTATTCATAGGAAATATCATCCATGGATTGCTTTACAATATAAATTCCCAGCCCGCCCATATCTCTTTCTTCTAAGGGAGTGGCAGTATCTGGATCCTGGCGCTTTAAGGGATCATAGGGTTTTCCATTATCCATAAAAGTCAGGATTACAGCCAGTGGATCGTTGCTTACTTCTATCTGCACAGTAGCGGTGCCTGTTTCAGGATTATAGGCATAATTTGAAATATTGCTGAAAAGCTCATCAATAGCAATATCGATCTGTATTTGTGCTTTCAAAGGGCATCCAAGCTCCTCCAGCTCTTTGTTTACAAAATCAGTAACAGTTTCAATATTAGGAATCGTAGCGTCAATGGTCAGCTCTTTCATCTTCATTTTTTCCCTTCCATCTTATAGCAAGCATTGTCATATCATCAAACTGAGGTGCATCTCCCACAAAATGATCTACATTTTCTTTTACATGCTGACATATTTGTTCAGGGCTATAATAAACAAGGCTATGTAAGACATTTTTAAGAGATTCTTCGCCATAGAGCTGTTCATTTTTATCAGCAGCTTCTGTAATGCCGTCTGTATAAAGAAAAATAACATCTCCTGGATCCAGCTTTAAACTGCCTTTTTCGTAAGGAATATCTTCCATACCGGCAAGAACAAATCCTGGTTTCATATGCAGATATTCACAGGAACCCTCTTTTTTTAGGATCAAAGGTGGGTTATGTCCGGCATTAGCAAAGGAGACTTCCCCAGTTGTATAATCTAAAACACCGATCCAGGCGGTAACGAACATGCCAGCATCATTGTTTTCACATAGCTTATTATTGGCTTCTGTAAGAACTTTTTCCACAGGCATACCGGTTTCCGCAAGTCCTTTGATCACAGTTTTCGCCATCATCATAAACATGGCTGCGGAAATTCCCTTTCCTGATACATCTGCAATGAGAAAACAGATCTGGGTAGGTCCTACAAAATAAAAATCATAAAAATCTCCCCCTACCTATTTTGCAGTATCCATAGAAGCGAAAATATCAAATTCTTTCCGTTCTGGATAAGGTGGGAACACAGAAGGTAGCGCAGAATGCTGGATGATCCGGGCAAATTCCAATTCCCGGTCGATACGGGCGGAAGCTTCAGCAATATAGTGGCGCAAAGAAGCTACCGTTGTATTGATATCATCGGACAAAGAGGCAAATTCTGCATAATCTTTTACTTCAACCTGTTCTTCCAGATTTCCGGCAGCAATACGGGAAAGTGCTCCATTGATCTTGCGAATATTATCTACGATCAGCCGTTTTGTCAGAATATAGATCAGACAGAACAAAGCAGCGAAAATTAAGATCTGGGTAAAGAAAGTCAGGTAATTAGAAACCGTCCGATAGTACATGACTTCTTCCACAGGTATGTAGGCAATATAATAATACCCATTGTATTCTGTAAACATACAATAAGACGGAACGCCATAAATAGATATTTGAAAACAGGTATCGGAATTTTTTTGTACATGTTCATCAAATATACCGGCATCCCGCAGGCGTACTCCTTTTCGGGCACCGGAAAGCAGGGTCAGGTTAGAGTCGCAGATCAAGATCCCGCCATCTTTCCCTACCCGGACATAAGGCGCTCTCCGGGCAGTGTCATCAATGCGTTCGTTTGTGCGCTGCCCTTCCAGGATCATATCTTCCAGATTTAAAGACAGGACCGTGTCTGCTTCTTTTAATGCGATCCGGGACTGGACTGTATGAGAAAAAAGACAGGTCACAGCGAAAGCTGCAAAAACACAAAGAAGCAGCCATACTTGAAAGGAACGGGTCAGTTCTCTGGTACGATATTTTTTAGCAGGCTTTTCACCGCCGAGAATCTCTAAAAGAAGAGTGGAAACCATAACAGTGCCTCCTACAAAAAGGATCATGGGGATCGTACACTGGCGGATGATCAGAAAAGCCCGGGGCAGATCCTGCATGTTGGTAGTCATGATCAGCAGCATGTGTAAAACCTCACAAACCACCCCGATCCCAAAACCATAGATAAAGGGTGGCTTTTTTTCGTCAAACAGTGCTTTCCTTAAAACAGCAGCCAGAAAACCGGCCCATGTAACAGCCAGAGAGCAGGCAATGCGGGTAAAGTCGCCGCTTCCATAGAGATAACGATAGATGCCTCCGATCATGCTGGCCAGGATGCCGGCCGACCCTCCGAAAAACAGGCCGGCACAAAGAGGAGCGGCATCCCGGACATTTACCACGATATCATTCAGTTTATATCCACAGTTTGTAGCGATAATCGCAGCAATTCCAAACACAATACCTATCAGTATCTGTCTGTAAGCCCATTTCCACTTATGAAATGCAGTTTTTTTATCTGCCAGATAGACCAGGCCGCAGAAGCAGACTATAAGGGCAGATGATATAAATAAGGGATTCAGTGTTTTCACCTCCCCCAATTAAAGACTTTTCTGGCTGTCACGGGAAATGTTTTTTTGCGGGCTGACAATCTTTTTTTTCTGGATTTTCTGCCTTTTTCTTTGCCGGAGCCGTCTTCTTTTCCTCCTGGATCAGGTCGTTTAGTTTTACTTTCTTTGAAGAAGGCTGTTTTGATGCTTTTTCCAGCTTTTTTCGCTTTCCTTTTTTGAATTTTTCAAAGCAGTAAGGGCTTCTTTGACAGGCTGGAAAGTTTCTTTTGGCATTCCCAGAGATTTGTTGCAGGTATCAACAATACCATCCAATGTAAATTGTTTTTCATGGTTCAGGTATTCTTTTGCGTTATCTTGATAAAAGGTTGGACCGTAAGAGGCCAGCATTTCCAGTGTAGGACCATCTACCTTTGCAAATTGATCGGGAACATTTTTCAGTTTTTTGCCGGCTATGGCCTCTCCAAACAGTGAAGCAGCAGCTTCTCCGCCTAAAGGAATCAGCAGCTGGTTGGTATAAGAGTCACATGTTCCGACTCTGAGCAGTGCCTGGATCTTAAACATGCCATTGCGGGTTTCATCAAGCTGGTCCTTTCCACCATAGGCATCCTGAAAAGCGGTTTTTTTAGCGATCGCGACAATGTCCTGGTCAATATCCACTACAAGCCCCTGCATGTGATGTAATTCAAAAATATGTCCGGCTCTCTGGATCGGGTCTGTGTAATCAATGTCTGGTAAGGTAATATCTTTTACCATTTGCTGTCCTGATTTGAAAAGACCGGCCAAGTCCTTTATTTTTTCACCATCGGCTCTTGTTTTGGGCTGACCCTTGTCATCCAGCTCATACTGGTGGTTTTCCAGAAACTGACTAAAATCTTTTGCGGCTTCTTCCCTTTTCTGTGGGTCATCCAGGGCTGTATTAAAATCAATTCCTTTCATCCTCATGTATGCCATCATAAGGTGGTTGACGGTATAGGAACGATCCAGTGGCTGAATACCTGTACCCTTCTGATATTTATGCAGATCTGCATATTCTCCCAGCTCTTTTGTCAGCATGGCATTGCCATTTTCTATATTTTTACCCATGGCAGCGGCAACAGCACGTTCTACAGGCTTCAGACGTTCTTTCCCTTCCATAACCTGTTCCAGGCTCAGGCCTTTCACTGCATCTGCGTGTTCCAGGTAACCTTCTTTCTTTTCTTTGATCATGGAAACCGTATCAGCGGCCAGGTTTTTCATGATCTCAGACTGTTTGCGGTTCTGGCTGGAAAGTGTGCCGTTTTCCAGGACCAGAGAACGCTGGACACCTAAAGAAGCCTTCAAAGCGGCCATTTCTGTAACATCCATGGTGCGGTCACCTGCTGCGTAAGCTTCTCTGGCTGCTTTCCACTTCTCTTCCCCTGAAAATCCTTTCAGTATGGCTTCGCTGGTGCGATCATAAGCGGTATCCTGTTCCAGCTTTCCGCTTATTTCTATACTGCGGTAAACTGCCTGAAGGGCCGGATGGGTTCCTTCCATACTCAGTCTGCCGGTCATCTGGTGAAGAGATGTATAAAAATCATTTAATTTATCCTGGTTTTCCGGGGCGGAAAGGATATCGCTCATTTCTTTTTTGTTTAAAGATCCCGGATCATTAACGCCAAGAGCTTTTAATGCTTCCAGACGTACATCCATCTGTCCCAGACCATGACGGCATTTAATAAGAAGATTGCCCATTTTTTCCAGGTCGGCAGGTGTACCGTTCATGCCATTTAAGGCATCCTGAAGCTGGTTATGTGCAGAATCGGGAGTTTCACCATTTAAAACAAGGAGCTTTTCAATATCTTTGGCATACTGGGATCCAGGAAGTTCATTTGCAGAACTGGCAGCTACCTGTTTTAAATTTTCCTGCATCTGAGCGTTCATTTCCTGTTCTGCTTCAGGTGCCAAAAGCTTCTGGGTCTGTTCTACAGCCAGTTTTTGCAGTCTGGATGCAATATCTTTTCTGAGATTTCCTCTTTCTGTACGGCGCACGCCTGCGTTTTTATCAAGATATGCCTGGCATTCCTGGTTTAACTGTGTGACAGACTGGAATAATGCCTCCCTGTTTTCCCGGCTGCTGCCTTTCTTTATCAGATTTTGTATTTCTGCAACACGGTCTTTTAAGGCATTAAACTGTGAAGAATCGCTGAAACGGAAGCCACTGGCATCTTTTAATTCCTGTGCCAGTCCGTCCATGGCAGTGGAAAGCTCAAAGACACTTTTATCTGCCGGATCGGTAGGAGTCCAGGAAGGACTTTGCATTTCATACCGTACATAATTGACCATAGAACTCTGGAGCTGGCGGAATTCCTCATTATT
>JBNMGK010000445.1:0-2029 GCA_050872205.1 Enterocloster sp. | reverse complement strand
GGTAGGAGACAGGTGTACGTGTTCACTGATATCCGGCACAGACAGGGATGGGACTGCGTAATTCTGATGGAGCTCTTCCTTGATCTGGAAGACCACCGGGTTTTCATCTGTCTCGGAATTTAAGCGGTCAAAATACAGTTTTATCTTTTCACAGAAGAACTGCTGCAATATCTTTAAAGCAGGGCAGGCGTTAATGCTTTCCCATATAGATTCCGATTCCAGGCCTTCTCTCTGCCAGAGGGAAATGTGATTGGAAAGACTGATCTCATCTAATTTCACCAGATATTTAAAATAAAGGTCTTTGACTTGGCTGGAGGAAATGTTGTGGCTGCTGCGGACGGACAGGTAAAAGCGGTCAGCAGCGTCCAGAGCCGCCTTTTCCTTCTTATCTGTAAGAGCAATGGAAAGATCCAGCAAAATATCTGTGACTGGCTGGTTGGAGCTTTCGTTTTCTGTTTCGGTCAGCAGACTATTTGGATCATAGAAAAAGCTGCCTTTTAAAAGTTCCCTGGCTGCCTCAAAGGACACAACAGCCTTTTTTAAGCCGGAAACCACAGGCCCCATGGCAAGGAAGAAGGAGGAAAGGGAAGCAAAATGCTCCATCAGGTTTTGAGCGCAGCCTGTAAGAAGCTTTTTGTCTGGTTTTTCTTCACTGCATAAAAAGCAGATGATAAATCGGTCTGTTTTCACGAAATCAAGGGCATGAAAGTCTTTTGAGGCCAGATAAGACCAGAATTCCCGGCGGACGGATGTAATGGCGTCAGAGGAAAGTTCCGATACCTTAGTAAGGCTTTCCAGGATAAAAGCTGTAAAATAAGCGCTTTCACTGATGGGCGGCTTAAGCTGACAAGCAAGTGCAGCGGCCTGCTCCGGCTCCTCATTTTCTGTAAGCATCTGGGCCAGCTGGGCGCGGAGATTGTCTTCGTGCATCCATTTTGCAGTGAGAGAAGCATATACAGAGCGATATTGGCGGATGCCTTCCTGCAGCGCTTCCGTCAGCTCATCCATATCCAGAGGTTTGTCCACATAGCTCACTGCCTTTAATTTAATGGCTGCTTTTAAATATTCTTTGTCAGAATAAGCGCTCATAAACAGGATAATAGTATTGGGAAGTGCTTTTAACACTTCTTCTGCCATTTCCACACCGCTCATACGTGGCATGCGCACATCTGTTAAGATCAGGTCCGGCTTCTCATCCAGGGCGATCATAAGGCCGTGTACGCCGTCGTCTGCCTGGAAGGTTTCGTGGATCCCCAGTTTATTTAAAGGAAGATTTTTTAAAATGCCCTCCCTGGTCAGTTTTTCGTCATCTACGATCAAAAGTTTCATATAATTGTAACTCCATATTGAAAAATCAAAAAATATTACCGTATATAGTAGGATTTTACCATGGAATCATAAAAAAAGGAATGTTATCATAAAAATGTCCAAAAGATAACCCGCACAGCCGGGACCTGGCTTATTGTAAGCCACATCCCCAACGGGTACCGGTTGTGATATTTCTATATACTTAGGAGGAACTGGAAATGCAGAAGATTGAATTAAAGTTCGACCAGCCAGAAGAAATTATTGATTTTGTACGTATTATGAACCGTTATGAGTGCGATGCAGATGTTAAATACGGAAGCATGGTAGTAGATGCCAAGTCTATTGTAGGCGTATTATCCCTGGCACGTTCCAAGACTGTAGAAGTCATCCTTCACTCTGATGAATGCCAGAACTTGTTAGATGAGATCGCACAGTTTGCTGCATAATAGAATATTGAGTTTAAAATTCGGAAAGCCTTTTGTGTATTTACGTACACAGGAGGCCTTTTTGGTTTATGTTAGTTTCAGCGTTTTAGCAGGCAGAAGCGTATATTTACAAAAACTGGTGAATGATTTATACTTAATAGAAGATAAAACATCAGAGGATACAGGAGGAGGTAGGTTATGACAGAATGTCTGCCTGGTATTTATGAAGTTCTTCTGACAACGGATATGGGAACGACCACGGAGATCAATATATTTATCATTCCAGGAAAAAAAGG
>JBNMGK010000358.1:0-2996 GCA_050872205.1 Enterocloster sp. | reverse complement strand
TTACATGGCTGTTGGAGTAATAAATGGTAGAAAAGTAATATGGGGAGATGCTGTGAAAATGAGAAACAAAGTAAAAAGTCTGATAAAACATAAGATATTTTATACTGTATTGCTGGTATTGACGATTCTTCTTGTGTCAGGCTGCCAGAAGAAAATGACCGTTCAGGACTATCTGGATCTGGGCGAAAAATATTTTACAGAAGCCAACTATGAAGAAGCCATCGTAGCCTTCACAAAAGCCATTGAAGTAGAGCCAAAGGCACTGAAAGCATACGAAGGCCTGACAAATGCGTACATAAAAACGGAAAATTACGAAAAAGCCCAGGAAGTGCTTCAAAGTGGAATTTCTGTGTATGAAGGTCTGGCAGAAGATGAAAAGACAGATGAATTTAAGCTGATTTATGAAGAGCTGCTGAAATTAGCAGAGAAGATCAGGCAATATCTGGATGCGGAAAACAGTTCCGATGTGGAAGAAAATGAAAGCGAAACATTAGCTGAGATAGATCTTACGGATGCAGAGCAGGAGCGCCTGGTCGCAGAGGCGAAAGAAAAATATGGTTCCATTCTGGAACAGGTAGTTGCTGAAATACGCAGCCAGGACCCTACGTATACTCATTATTTTACAGATGATTTCAAAAGCTTTGTAGAAGGACTTGAAAAGCCATTGATCTGGCAGCAGGAGGATGGAAATTATCTGGGGTTGTACGTTGGTACAGACGGAGATGTTTATGTATATTTGGGAGAAATGGATAATGGGATACGCTCAGGTTCTGGTTCATGGTATGGAGAATATGAGGAAACAGATGAAGAGGGGATGCAAGAGGAGTTACATTATTTTTCGGGAACTGGTTTGAAGACTATCCTGGAGGTTCTGGCACAATGATAGACATTTCTTATGATAGTGAGTATGGAGAAGATAGGGAGGAGATTCAGGGGAATTATCAAGAGGGGTATGAAAATGGAACTATGAATAATTATGACTATTTTTTTGACGAAGGAGAGCCTGTCAATATTACATGGACATATAATGTAGCTCATGGTATACCTCATACGTTACACGTAGATGATGATGGTGATAGAGTATTTGCTGAATCTGGAGATTGGTCCCGGTACTATGACGAAGGCGATGTATTTGGTGTAAACGGCGCCATGAAACCGTAAAAACAACAAAGGAGCATTTGAAAAATGAAATCAGACACCATAAAAACCATAGGCATATTTCTTGGAACCTGTGTGATCGCCCTTGTGGTTATTTTCGGAGCAGTGACCATGACTGGAAAGGGGAAAGGCCTGGAAAAACGGCTGCAGCTTGGTCAGAAATACTTAACAGAAGCAAAATATGAAGAAGCAGTCATTGTATTTCAGAAGATCCTGAAAATAGATCCCAAACAAATGGAGGCATATGCAGGGATCGCCCAGGCTTTTGAAGAAATGGATAAAAAAGAAGATGCACTTCCCTATCTGGAACAGGCATTGACTATTGTAGAAAAAGAATATGTCCGTTCGGATAAGCGTTTTGAAAAAACACAGGTCATTCTTACAAAACTGGCCCTTCTTTATGATGAAAAGTCAGAGACAGAGAAGGCGCAGCATGTCCGGGAAATTTTAAAGGAAAAGGGCTTTGAGGAAGAAGAAACAGAACCAGATACAGCGCAGGAAAGCACCGGCATAACAGTCGCGCGCCCGGACCTTACAAAAATGAAGCTGGAGCAGGTGATCTCCTATCTTTACTGGGCAGATGGAGGAAAGGAAAAGCAGTGGGAGATCAGTAAGCTGACAGAAGAAGACGCAGGAAAAATAATAAGTGCATGTGTAAATACAGCTCTGGTTCTAAGCGGAGAAGATCAGTTAGGACTGTCAGAAGGCTATGAAGAAAATGGTGGCGAGATCATTTCCAGAGAAACAGCAGCCAGACTTTTAAAAGGAATTGGAACACCCACATCTGAGATTAATTATGAAAATGTAAATGGCGTCCGCGAAGAAAACGGAGCTATTATCAGCGATGCACCGGACTACAGTGAGTTTCGGTTATATGCTCATATTGTGAATATGATACCGGAAAAGGACGGAAGTCTTGTACTGACGGGTAATGTAGGCTGGACGGCCTGGGAGGTGGATTCCGATGTAAATGCGAAACAGGATCCTGGGTTTGTAGAACATTTTAAAGCTGTACTTGCAAGGACAGAAGATGATTATCTGGACGGCTATGTGTTTACCAGCTTTGAATGTGGCGCAGCAGATCACAATGGGGAATACAGTATTTCTTATGATGCTTCAGGGGAAAAAGATGGCTTTGTGAAAGTATTGCAGAGTTTGTATCAGAATCCTCAGCTATATATGAAAAATGTTTCCTGGCTTGAAAATGTACAGTTTACGGTAGCAGATGTTAATCAGGATGATAAAACAGAACTGCTTATTTCTTTTGCAGGAGAAAGTGAAGAAGATACCTATTATGGCATATGGCAGTGGAACCCACAGATGAAACAGGCTTACATGGTGGACAAAAATAAAGCAGGGGCAGCTTATTTTGGAGTAAACCGTCTGATGCAGTGGGATGATGTCAGTGGAAATGGAGTTGTCATATATAAGTATGATATGGAGACAGGAAGATATTTGTCTCTGGATAGCGCATATAAAAATGAGTACGGAAATGAGCAGTGGTCATTTGACCGGGTAGGAAAAGGCGAGACAAATATAGAAGAAAGCGATGCTATTTTGCAGAAATATCTTCCTAAAGATCAGCAGTTTGACCTCCAATGGAAAAAACTGACTCAGGAAAATATAGATGATTTAAAGAAAAATGGCATCTGGACAACTGGAAAAATGCCACCTCAGGAAACAGCTGCCGCAGCTGAAACAGCCACAGATCCTGAGGCAGGAGAGATGACCGCTTTTGCTGATTTCTTGAAAAAAGCTCTGGCAGCTCCAAAAACATGCCTGGATCCAGATGCGTCAACAGATGGAATGTATGATAATAGCTTCGTTATAGCTGATAT
>JBNMGK010000441.1:0-2084 GCA_050872205.1 Enterocloster sp. | reverse complement strand
TACAGGCCCGCCTTCTCCTGGATTTGGCAGCGGGGTTACAGGAATATCTTCTTCGTTTGTCTGAGCTGCTTTTACCATGGAAATGGTTTCAGAAGCAGGATTTAACTTGGAATTCATAAAAACCTCACAGAAAATACTTTCCCTATAAGATATTCCCGGATCAAAAAATGGGTGCAGAAAGAGGATAAAAGTAAAAAGGCGTATCCTAAAGGAAGAGCCGTCATATAATGAAAGGAAAAGGCTCCGGGAGAAATGGCATGAGAGAGGACAGAAAAAGGGCTGCAGTAAAAGCTCTTGGCCTGCCAAGGGATGTGATGCTGGGGGATATCCTGCTGCATTTTACAGGTCCTTATGAGGCAGTGGTGGAAAATTTCAGGAGCCTTCTTATTTACACGGATGTATACATAAAAATAAAGGCAGCAGGCTGTATGGTGGTATTTAAGGGACAGCATCTGGAAATAGAGACTTATACAGAAGATGCTCTGAAAATAACAGGCCAGATACAGTCTTTAGAGTTTAACAGTTTGTCATGTTGAGAAGACATTCATCAAAAAGGACGGTGTAAAGATGATCTGGTGGCTTTTTAACCTGTTTAAGGGTTATGTAAGGATACATATAAAAAGCATCAGCCCGGAACATTTTCTGGAGCGGTGCAGGATCAGGGGGATCTTTTTATGGGAGTTAGTGTGCCTGAAAAAAGGAGAGTACCAGTGCTGCCTTTCTTTAAAAGATGTTTACCGGCTGAAAGACTGTGTCAAAGGGACAGGGGTGCGATTACGTATATGTGAGCGGCGGGGACTGCCATTTTTCCTTCACAGAAACAGAAAGCGGTGGTACGCAGCCGCAGGTTTTCTCAGCTTTTTTCTTCTCTTGTATCTTATGTCCCTTTTTGTGTGGGATATCCATTTCCAGGGCAATCACCATTATACAACCGATACTTTGGTCCGCTATCTGGACACCCAGGATATAAGATACGGCATGAAAAAGAAAAATGTGGATTGTGAAGCCTTAGAAGCGGGAATGCGGGAGAGTTTTCCACAGATCACCTGGGTGTCAGCCAGAGTGTCCGGCACAAGGCTGGTGATCCAGATCAAGGAAAATAAGATCATACAGGACAAAAAGACAGAAAAAGAAGAGGCCTGCGACCTGGTATCCCATGTGGCAGGGACCATTACCTATATCATGGTGCGCCAGGGGGTGCCTAAGGTGAAGAAAGGGGAAGAAATAGAACTGGGACAGATCCTTGTAAGCGGCCGGGTGCCTGTGATAGGGGATGATGAACAGGAGGTATCAGCCTTTTATGTACAGTCCCAGGGAGAGATACTGGCAGAGACAAGGAAAACTTATGTAAAAGAAATGCCATTGATACGGAAAGTACGTTATCCCACAGGAAGAAAGCGGTACGGTCTGCACCTGATCATAGGGCCCTTTTCTTTTTCATTTCTCATGCCCCAGTTGGGGAAAAATGGAAATAAAGAAGACTGGGATTACAGGGAAGATCTGACCCAGTGTAAGTTATTTTCCAGCTTTTATCTGCCACTTTTTGTGGGAAAGATAACAGGGGAATATATGACCGTTTATGAGAAAGGTTATACAAAAGAAGAGCTGGAACAGACAGCTTCAGAAACAAATCGCCAATTTGTTGAAAAATTAAGGGAAAAAGGGGTACAAATTCTTGAAAATAATGATAAAATAGAAAAGAATATATCTGGTTACAGGATCAGCGGAACGCTAAGGGTCATAGAGCCTGCAGCAGTCAGCGCCCCTGTTTCTGAGACTCAAGGAGATTAAGCAGACGGATGAGTGTAATTGAAACCATGATCGACATCCCGGCAGAGCATGAGAGAAATGTCTGCGGGCAGTTTGATGCATATTTAAAGAAAATAGAACGGACCCTTCATGTGACCATGATCGCCAGAGACGGCGAGATCAAGCTGATCGGCCCGGAAAAGACCATTGGCCAGGCAAAAAGCGTATTTAATAACCTGATCCAGCTTTCCATGCGTGGTAATACCATTACCGAGCAGAATGTGGACTATGCGCTTTCCTTATGTTTTACGGAATCAGACGATGCAATCCTGGAG
>JBNMGK010000144.1:0-6329 GCA_050872205.1 Enterocloster sp. | reverse complement strand
GTGATCCCATCTCCTGCCTGCTTGCCCACCAGCAATGCTCCCCCTGCAGCACAGGCTGACCGTTCACATACATTTCCCACTCCAATCTGTTTTTTCACGAAAGCAGACTCTTTAAAATCGCCTGGCACCTGACTTAGCTGTTCTGGCGTATAGAAACGCTGTTCGCAAGGCCATTTCAAGCGTTCTCCGTCAAATACCCGCTTTAAGTCTAATACTGCAGGCTCATCCTGCTTCACATCTACGGAAGCAATGGCTTTTACCGCCAAAGGATCAATCTTATGTTCTTTTAGGAAAACCAGGACTTTTTCTTTCATACATTCCGGATCTGTTCCCCTGCGGCAGCCTACACCAAGAACAACTGCTCTCGGAACAAGCCGCAGGCTGTCTGGCATAGTTTCTGTTTTTACTGTGATCTGGATGTTTTTCTCACAGTGTTCTTCTGATATAAAACCTTCCGGCAAAGTTTCTAAAGGCAGATCACTGAAAACGCCAATGTTTTTTCCTTCTAATACTGCCGCTGCTATGTTTTTTGCTGCTTTCCGGTCTGTGATCTCCATATGATAGGCGGTTGCAAACAGATCCACCGCAAACTTTCCATTTACATCGGTTGCCGTGGTGATCACCGGTATTGCATCCAGCCAGTCTGCAATACGTCTTGCCAGTTCATTTGCTCCCCCTACATGTCCTGATAATAAAGGGATCACAAATTGTGCTCCGTCATCTACCGAAACCACCGGTGGATCCATCATTTTATCCTTTACCCAGGGCGCAATGACACGTACTGCAATGCCCGCTGCACTAATAAAGATCACTGCCCGTTTTTGGGCAAACATCCGGCCTGTCCACTGGGAAAGGGACTCATCTCCCCGTTCTTTCAGTCCTTCTTTTTTCCATTCTTCTTTTAAAAAACGTCCAGGGACCACTGCCTCACATTCATCCCCGGCTTCTTTTAACTTACGAAAAAGGCGCCTGCATATCCAGGCGCCTCGTTTTGTAAAACAGATCACTGCATATTTCATCCTGCTACCTGTACCTTCCTGGATACAGTCAGGTGACCTCTTTTAGATCTCTGACCTATCCAGCATATTGATATCAGTATACTGGATTTTCAGTTTTCTTTCAACGTAAGTTTTCTTTCAGTGCTTCCTCTTTTAATTGCCTCTTCCGTCCTGTGATCATGCCACCAATGCGGCCGCTTTCCTTGGAAGTAAGGCTTTTCCAGCCTTTCTGCAATACCTTTTCGTCTAAGCCCAGTTCCTGGGCAATCTCAAACTTTAGCTGTTCATCTGGTGTCATATTATGAACATCAAACTCTTTTTTCTTTTTTGATTTTCCCATAGGTTGATACTCCTTATATATAATGTATTTCCATAAGTCCACTATATCCTGCTATATGAAGTATGTCCTTTTTGAAGTCAAATCATTCAAAAGACTTGCAAAATCTGTCACCGACAGTTTTTCCAAATGCGCAGAAAAAAAGAGCAGCCCCTCAAGGAACTGCCCTTTCATCATTTATACTTCGTTATTACTTTGCGTAAGAGTCGATATCTACGTCAGCAACATCTTCATTCTGAGGAGCCGCCTGAAGAGCCTTTACGCTTAAGCTGATCTTGTGATCATCTTCGTTGAAATCTACAACCTTAGCTTCGATCTCCTGGCCGATCTTTAATACATCAGCTGGCTTCTCGATGTGCTCTCTGGAGATCTGGGATACATGAAGCAGTGCGTCAACGCCTGGCTCTAACTCTACGAAAGCGCCAAAGTCAGTCATACGAGCAACACGACCGGTTACTACGCTGCCTGCTGCATACTTCTCAGCTGCATGTGCCCATGGATTAGCCTCTGGGAACTTTAAGCTTAATGCGATCTTCTCGCCCTGGATGTCTTTGATCAGAACGGTTACTTTATCGCCGGACTTGAATACCTTCTTAGGATTCTCAACACGGCCCCAGCTCATCTCAGAGATGTGAAGCAGACCATCAGCTCCGCCTAAATCGATGAATGCGCCGAAGTCTGTTACGTTCTTAACAGTTCCTTCTACCTTATCACCAACCTGGATCTTGGAGAACAGCTCTTCTTTCAGTTTAGCCTTTTCAGCAACTAATAACTGCTTTCTGTCGCCAATGATTCTTCTTCTCTTAGGATTGAACTCAGTAATTACAAACTGGATCTCCTGTCCTGCGTACTTGGAAAGATCCTTCTCATAAGTATCAGATACAAGGCTTGCTGGGATAAATACTCTGGAGCCTTCTACTTCAACGCTTAAACCGCCGTCTAATACCTGAGCTACTTTCGCAGTCAGAACTTCCTGATTCTCAAATGCTTCTTCCAGACGCTTATTGCCTCTGTCAGCTGCCATACGCTTGTAAGATAAGGATACCATGCCAACGCCATCGTTCAGCTTGATAACCTTAGCTTCCATTTCTTCACCAACCTGTACCTTGGTAGTTAAATCTACACTATTGTCATTGCTGTACTCGTCACGGGTGATAACGCCCTCAGACTTGTTGCCCGCAATGCTCAGAATAATCTCATCTTTATTAACTTCGATGACCTGACCGGTAACTATCTCTCCTGTACGTATTGGTTTGGTGGATTCTTCCTCTTCCTTTAATAACTCTGCAAAACTCTGCTCTGCCATTCTGGTATGAACCTCCTCAATAATCTTTTTTGGGGTGGATGCCCCAGCTGTAATACCTACGCTGCGCACAGAAGATACACTGTCAGGATCTAAATCGCCGAGTGTCTGAATGTAAAACGTGTTTTTACATTCCTTGAGACAAATCTCGTAAAGCTTCTGGGTGTTGGAAGAATGTCTGCCACCAATGACGATCATAGCCTCCACCGAAGATGCGATACGTGCCGCCTCCACTTGTCTTTCCTGTGTTGCATTGCAAATCGTATTTAAAACACTACTATCATAACCCTTTTTTGAAATTTTTTCAACTAATTCTTGAAATTTGTTGTAATTAAATGTCGTCTGAGACACGATACAAAGCTTTTTACCCTCTGGAAGGTTATATTCTTTTGCATCAGCCTCATTTTCCACTACAATGGTGTCACCATTGCCCCAGCCGCGGATGCCTTCTACCTCCGGATGCACGGGACTTCCAATGATAATGACTGCCTCTCCGGCCCTGGAATGCTCATCTACGATCCTGTGGATCTTCTTTACAAAGGGACAGGTGGCATCTACTACATTTACCTTACGTTCCTTTAAAATATCATAAATATGGCGGCTGACACCATGGGAGCGGATCACTACCGTTCCTTCCCCTTCTGGAAGGTTTTTAAGATCTTCTTCTGTATCTAATACCCGGACGCCCTTTTCTTCCAGATCACGGACTACTTCTTCATTGTGGATAATAGGACCATAGGTGTAAATCGGTCCCTGGGCTTTTCCCTCTTTTACGGCCTCAATCTGCTCATAGACCCGGGCTACAGCCCGTTCTACTCCAAAGCAGAAGCCTGCACTTTTTGCGACAATGACTTTGCGCTCCATTATGCACATCCCCCGTCTGCCTTGTATCCTTTTTCACGGACAATCTTTAAGATCTCCTCTACCACCTGGGCCAGTGTCATAGAAGAAGTATCAAGAAGCACTGCATCCTCTGCCTGCTTCAGCGGAGAATGTTCTCTGTGCATATCTCTGTAATCTCTGTCTTCAATGTCCTTTTCGATCTCTTTTAAATCTGCCTCTATGCCCTTTTCCACCAGTTCCTTATAGCGGCGGGCTGCTCTTACCTCTACAGAAGCTGTAAGATAGATCTTAGCCGGTGCATCAGGAAGAACGCAGGTACCAATATCCCTTCCATCCATGATCACATTTTCCTTTGCTGCCAGCTGTTTCTGAAGCTCTACCAGCTTTTCTCTCACAGGCATATAACCGGATACAGCAGACGCCATATTTCCCACCTCTTCTGTGCGGATCAGGCCGGATACATCTTCTCCGTTTAAAAGTACCTGCTGCACGCCGTCCTGGTAGCGAATGGTCACATCCACCTCCGGGCATGAACGCTCGATCTCTTCTGCTGTCTTTGGATCTACGCCTTTTCTTAAGAAATAAAGGGCCATGGCACGGTACATTGCCCCTGTATCTACATATACAAAGCCAAGCTCTTTCGCCACCAGCTTTGCAATGGTGCTTTTTCCTGCTCCTGCAGGTCCGTCTACTGCAATATTAAAATGGTTCATCTGGGTATTCTCCTTTAACTGTCATATAGCAATACCGCCTGTCAGGCGACATGTGTGTTTTGTTTCGTTTGGTTCAGCTTTCCTGTATCTTCTCTGCTGCTGCTTTTCCGGCTGCCCAGCCTGTGGACCAGGCGATCTGCAGGTTAAATCCACCAGTCACTGCATCCACATCCAGCACTTCTCCTGCGAAATACAGATTTTCTGCCTTTTTTGCTTCCATGGTAGAAGGATTGATCCCCTTTACATCTACTCCGCCCTGGGTGATGATAGCTTCTTTAAATGGCCTGAGACCTGTCAATGTAAAAGTCAGCGCCTTGGTAGCCTGCACCAGATGACGGCGTTCTTCTTTGGTGATCTCATTTACCTGCTTATCCGGGTCAATGCCGCTGCGTTCTATGATCACAGGAACCAGTTTTGCAGGATATAAATGATTTAAGCTGTTTTTAAACTGCTTGTTCTTTGCTTCTGCAAAATCCCTTAAAATGCGCTCATCCAGCTGTTCCTCTGTCAGAGCTGGTTTTAAGTCAATCGACAGCTTTAATGGATTTTTGGCAATGGCCTTGGCACAGAAAGAGCTGGCACTTAACATAAGAGGTCCACTGACTCCAAAATGGGTAAACAGCATTTCCCCAAAGTCGCGGTACAGTTCTTTCTTACCGTTAGATACAGTTGCTTCTACATTTTTAAGAGAAAGGCCCTGAAGGGATTTTACTGTTTCAAGCTCTGCTGTTTCAAAGGGTACTAAAGCTGGTGAAAGGGCCGTTACCTTAAGTCCGGCAGCCTGGGCCCACTGATAGCCGTCTCCTGTGGAACCTGTAGAAGGATAAGACATACCGCCAGTGGCTACAATGACGCAGTCAGCATCCACAGCTGCCTTTTTTCCATTTTCTTCCAGGAAAATGCCTTTGCAGATCATCTTATCATCTTCTGTTACAAGATTTAAACCTTTTACCTCTTTGCGAAGATATACTTTTACATTTTCTTTCTTTAATGTACGCTCTAAAGCTGCGATCACGTCAGAAGAATGGTCCGATAAAGGAAACACCCTCTTTCCTCTCTCTGTTTTCAGACGCAGTCCTGCATCTTCTAAAAACTGCATCATATCTTCATTGGTAAAGCCATAAAAACTGCTGAACATAAATTTCTTATTGGTAACCACAGCCCCGAACAGCTCGTCCATATCACCGGCGTTGGTCACGTTGCAGCGGCCTTTTCCTGTAATAAAGATCTTCTTGCCAAGCTTTTCATTTTTCTCATAGAGACTTACCCCGCAGCCTTCCTTTGCTGCCGCAATAGCTGCGATCATGCCTGCAGCACCGCCTCCAATGACGATTATATTTCTTTGGTTGCTCATGTATTTATATTTCCTTTAATTTATATTTACGTTTCGTGTATCATGATCTATAAAATATAGAACCCGTCTGTTAGTATAGCATACTTATTTATAAATTTCATTCATATCTTATATGGAGATGTTCAGGCCTTTGTATTTCGCTCAAAACCATAGATCCATTTTCCCCGAAGAAACAAATACAGGAAAATAACGGAGCTTATAGTCCAGGTCAATGGATATGCCCAGAATACCATACGGATATCCGGAATAAAATGAACTGCTACTGTAATATAGCTTACCCGGAATAAGCACCATACACAAAGCATAACAACCATGGGAACGGAAGCATTTCCTGAGCCACGGAGTACAGCAGCAATACAATGTGAAAAAGCCAGCACACAATAAAATAGCGAAATGGTTCTTGCCTGCATGACGCCATAATGGACCACCTCTGGATCACTGTTAAAGGCTGCGATCAGGATCGGTGATCCTGTGTAGATTGCAAAGCCGATCAGTTCTGCAATGGATATGGAACAAAGAATACCAAACCAGGCGCCCTTTTTTGCACGGCCATATTGTTTTGCACCCAGATTCTGACTGACAAAGGTGGTCAGTGCCATATTAAAACAGGTTACCGGCAGAAATACAAAGCCCTCAACTTTTGAATAAGAACCGCAGCCTGCCATTGCCATTTTTCCAAATGCATTGATATTGGCCTGTACAAATACATTTGCAAGAGCGATCACAGAGTTCTGAAAGCCTGACGGCACACCATTCTGGATGATCTGACCCAGAATGGGTC
>JBNMGK010000043.1:0-13093 GCA_050872205.1 Enterocloster sp. | reverse complement strand
TTTTGGACTCATTACATCATCTCTTCGTTCATCTTGCGGATGGCGCGGATCATCTTCATGATCTTCATGTCACGGTTGTGACGTGCTGCCTTCTCATCTTCATACTTGTAATATCCTTCTCCGGATTTTACGCCCAATTTTCCGGCAGCTGTCAGCTCTTTTAAGCTTGGCGGGCACTGGGTAGAAGAATTTAATACTGGTGGAAGGAGAGTACCCAGTCTTTCATATACATCGATTCCTGCAAAATCACTTAATGCAAATGGTCCTTCAAAAGCATATCTTGGGCCAAAGGTAGAAGTAATTGCCTTATCAATATCTTCCGGTGTTGCCCAGCCGTTTTCAGCAATATAAGATGCCTCGCGGAATACTGCAAGAGTAATACGGTTCAAGATAAATCCAGGAACTGCCTTGTTTAATACAGC
Organism: Enterocloster sp.; assembly: GCA_050872205.1. Classification (GTDB taxonomy): domain Bacteria; phylum Bacillota; class Clostridia; order Lachnospirales; family Lachnospiraceae; genus Enterocloster. The sequence goes on along the minus strand of JBNMGK010000043.1, from coordinate 12,671 downwards.
AGCTTCTTTTCCTACAGACTGCATCAGCTCTTTTACTGCATTTACAGTTTCATCGGAAGTCTGTGGTCCGCGAACCAGCTCTACTAATGGCATTACATGAGCCGGGTTGAAGAAATGGCTGATGATCAGTCTCTCTGGATGGGAAACTTCGATGAATTCATAAATATTCATGGTAGAAGTATCACTTGCAAAGATAACATCATCACCGCAGTACTCATCTAACTGTGCAAAAATAGTCTTCTTTAAGTCTTCTTTTTCTGCTACATTCTCGATCACATAGTCAGCGCCTACAACTGCCTCTTTCAGATCACTGGTTCCATGGATATTTGCCATGGAAACCGGGATTGCCTCTTCTTTCAGGTCTCCCATCTCTGCCAGTGTGTGAAGGTTGTTTTCAATCTGCTTTAATGCCTTTTCCAGGTTTGCAGGTGTACGATTATACAGGTTTACTTTATGTCCGTTCATTGCGAACAGCTGTGCAATGCACTGTCCCATGGTTCCTGCGCCTAAAACGGCGATCTCCCACTTTGTTACATCAGGATTTCTCATGTCTTTTTTCTCCTCTTTTATGTGTTTTATGTGCTTTCAGAGACTCCGGGAGTACATTTACTACAGGGATGTACCGGTTACAGCGCCTGTGTAAATAGCGTTGATAGCGTTGCGTGCTGTCTCAGCATCACCAATTACATGGATCTCTTTTACTTTATCCTTTAACTCTTCCTCTAATGGGTTGTAGGAACGTACACCTAATGCCAGGATCACATTGTCAAATCCACGCAGGCTCTTGATCTCGCCGTCCTGCTCATAGTCAACGCCATCGCTGTATACATGAGTAACCTTTGCGCTGGTGTAAGTCTTAACGCCGTTCTTTGCGTAACGCTCAAACATCAGTCTTCTGGTTGCATCTGCATCGTCTAATGCAATTCCATCTCTCATTTCAATAACAGCTGCCCTGTATCCTAATTCACCTAAGAAATCAGCAGTTTCTGCACCCTGAGCACCGCCGCCAATTACTAAAGCGGAATCACCCTTTAACTTCTTGCCCATAAGTACTTCAGAACCAAAGCTTGTCTCTACATCTACCAGACCTGGAATTCTGCTTGGGTAAATTGGAGCACCACCAGTTGCCAGAACAACTGCATCCGGCTTCTGAGCCAGAATGTCATCTGCATTTACTTCTGTGTCAAAATGGATCTCTACACCGTACTTCTTACACATATTGTAGTAGTAAGCAACGGCGCGGGCTAACATCTGCTTGTGAGGTGGCATTGCTGCAATGTGGAACTGTCCGCCTGGCTGGCTGTTCTTATCAAAGAGAACTACCTTATGGCCTCTTGCTACTGCAGTCCATGCTGCTTCCATACCTGCAGGGCCTGCACCAACTACAACCACTTTCTTCTTATCCTTTGCAGGATCTAAGGTCAGAGTGGTCTCACGCATTGCAAATGGATTGATCATACAGGAACGATAAACACCGCCATGTTCATAGCTTCCGTAACATCTCTGAAGACATCCGACACATGGGCAGATCTCATCTTCTCTGCCTTCTACTGCCTTTGTCAGGAAATCTGGATCAGCAAATAATGCACGTCCAATGGTAATGAAATCTGCTCTTCCTGCTCTTAAAATGCCTTCCATGTATTCTGGTTCATTAATACGTCCTGCAACTGCTACAGGAATGTCTACAACTGCTTTGATCTCTGCTGCCGGTTCTACGTTTAATCCGGTTTCCTTAGCTGCTGGTGCAATACCATAACCAACACCATTTACACCACAGGAAACGTTGATCAGGTCTGCGCCTGCTGCTTCAAATAACTGTGACATAACAGCTGCGTCTCTCTTCTTGTGTCCGTCTGTTACCAGTTCCTCTGCAGAAAGACGTACACTGACCGGATAATCCTTACCACAGGCTTTCTTAATGCCTTCGATGATCATAACAGGTGCCTTTGCACGGCCGCCTAAGGTTCCGCCAAACTCGTCTACACGGCGGTTTGCATGTGGGGAAACGAAGTCATTTAACAGATAACCATGTGCACAGTGAACTTCTACCATATCGAAGCCACATTTCTTTGCACGTACAGCTGCTGCGATAAAGTCATCGATCAGCTGATAAACTTCTTTTGTGGTCAGCTCTCTTGGAATGTCCTGCTTGCTGTCCATTGGGATCGGAGATGGAGCTACCAGTTCCATCATGGAACGGCGTCCGCCATGCTGTAACTGAAGACAGATCTTTGCGCCTGCTGCATGAACTGCGTCTACTAATTTTGTAAGGCCTGGGATAACGCTGTCATCGGATACCTTGATCTGATGTTCGGAAGAACGGCCATTTGGCTGAACATAAGCATATTCTGTAAAGATCAGTGCGATGCCGCCTTTTGCTCTTGCTACAAAGTATGCGATCTCCTCATCTGTCATGGTTCCGTCTGTATTACATAAGCCAGATGCCATCGGTGCCATGATGGTACGGTTTTTCAGTTCCAGTGTTCCGATCTTTCCTGGTGTGAGAAGATACTTATAATTCATGATATTAACCCTCCTGCGTGTAATTGATGTTGAATGTTTCTTTTGATTTCTTCTATCTATATTAACTGCATAAACTGTGCCAATCTTATTTAGATGAAAAAAGCCCTCTATCTGTGAATTTTTCCACAAATGACATGGACCACAAATGCAGAAGTTACAAAGGCATAAAAAATGACACACATTTGGCTCATCTTGTCAAATGTGTGTCATTTATAAGGTCATATACAGACTATGTGTGTCGTATTATCTTCTCTGAATGCTTTATTTCAGCTTCATGTCCTTGCACTTGGAAACGATCTGATCTAATGCATCAGCGATAACCAGCTGATCTGTATTTAAGCATACAGCGCTTGCGCCTTCATCAATAACCTTCTGTACATGCTCTGGCTTCTGGCCGGATGCTGGAGCAGATGGGCATGCCATGAACCAGATACCAGCTTTACGGCATGCTTCGATGGTCTTCTCATAACCGATCTGAACTTCCTCAGGGAAGGTTCCGTCTGGTCTTAAGCCGCCTAATGCCTGGCCGTAATCAGCCTTACCGAACATAACAATATCTCTTCCTGGCTTTAATACAGAAAGGATCTCTTCGATGTTGTCAACGCCCTCTGGATCTTCGATCATCGGGATGAAAGAAACTTTTTCAACCTCTGCCATATATTCCTCCCAGTTTGCCGGACGGAACTGTGTGCCATGGTTGGAACGGCAGGTACTTGCTGTGCCTTCCGGAGCATAACGCAGAGCCTTCTGTGCCTTTAATGCTGTTTCCTTGTCATGGATGTGAGGAACTAAAACGCCCTTAACGCCTAACTCTACTAAGCTTCTCATCTGCCACGGAATAACATCTGGCATACGTACTAATGGAGTTACACCGTTTAATTCAGCTGCCATGACCATAACCTCTACGGTCTCACGGTCCATGATAGCATGCTCCATATCGATAATGGTAAAGTCCATTCCAACGGCTCCGCCGATGTACTGGATGGTTGGGTCTTTAATGTAGTTAAAGAAACCGATTGGTGCTCTTCCAGACTCAATAGCTGTAAAAATCTTGTTTTCGCGCTTGATCATTTTTATTACTTCCCTTCTTTAATAATAATTGGCTCATTTAATCATTATTCTTCAGTTGTAACAACGTCCTGATAGAAGAAGTTCTTCTGGTCGTCTAAAACTGCCTGCCACTCAATACCTGTGATCTTTGCGATTACGATAGTAAAGTGGGAAGGAAGCTCTGGATTTCCGGAACCAACCTTGGTACCTGGCATCAGATGTCCGCATACTGTAGCATCCTTGTTGCTTGCTGTGCAGTGTGCATGAACATATGGTGTGCCATCTCCACCCATGGATCCTAACATGTGCCATTTATCAGCTACAGTCTCCAGATATCCTGGGATAGTTGGGTACATGCTGTCGATAACTTCATCTGCGCTCTTGCCTTCTGGCAGCTTAACAACGGTAGTTCCGATAGTTCCCTGAAGGGACATCTCGCATTTGCCTTCCATAGTTGCTACAACTACGTTTAACTTTGGATCAAGGAATGCCTTGTTCATTGGGAAGTGCTGGTAGGTAAAGTCAACGCCTGCGCCGCTTCCGTCTAAGATAATACCGGTTCTGATGTCATATTTGACACATAATTCATAAATTGCCTGTAAAATGTCTTCACCTGGGATCAGACGTGCATAATAAACATCTGAAATTTTTCCTGATTTAACTAAACGTTCCATATAGGACCTCCTGATTATTTATTCTTTTCTGCTTCTACTTCTGCGATCGCTTCTTTTAATAACGGCACACCCATGGTAATTGCATGGATACCCAGTGTACTTACGATCTCAAATACTTCAATGATCTCTTTCCACTCAGCGCCGCAGTCTAATGCGCGCTCAATGTGATATTTTAACTGACCCTGATGTAAGGTAACAGGTGCTGCATGTACAGCGATGTAAAGCAGTTCTTTTTCCTTTGCTGAAAGCTCACTTGTCTTCCACGGAACATCCTCAAATGCTGTGAAAGTCTCAAAATACTGAGGATCCAGACGCAGGATATTTTCTTTTTCTGCTGTCCAGTAACCATCGTGGTCTTCCATGTATTTTTTCTTTAATTCCTGCTGATGTGCATCCAGCTCAATAGCTGCCAGGCTTACGCCTCTGCTCTGCATACTGTCCATAAGAAGAGGAAGTCCCAGTTCATAGCAGCATGCGCCAACCATACTGGTGACCTCCAGAGTTTCCAGGATCTCTCTTACGCTGATGCCTAACTGTAAAGAATGTTTCATATGGTTCTTTAATCCGTTTGCGTTCAGACATCCGGTAACAGAGTCAATAGCAACACAGATCAGCTTACGCATCTTGATCGGCAGAACTTCTCTCTTCTCTGCTACAGATGAGTAATCTGCATAAGCGTCTACGATGTCAGCATCCAGTTCCAGGATGGTATCCCACATAGCGCTCCACTTCCATGCTCCGCGGGCGTCAATAAAGTGCTGCTTTACTTCCAGCTGTCTTGGTGTCCAGTTCTTCTCCATTATGTATGAACCTCCTTATATTGTGATATACTCTTGCTGCAAAAATATATCGTGCCATTTTTCTATACTTTATTTATATGCAATTTTCATGCCAATTTTTTAGTGTGTCATTTTTGTCACAATGCAGGAACAAATTCAGAAACAAATTTAGGGATATAAATCTCCCGGTACATGAAAAAAACCTGGCACAGGGCCAGGTCTTTTTCGGGGTATAATCAGACATTATAGTAAGTGTTCCAATCGCCAAGGTTATTGTCACCTGTCCAGTCATAGTCCAGATCGCCGTTCTTGATGTTGTCCTGGAAGTGGTCTAAAGGCAGCCACTTTAAGGCATCGCGGATACCATCGCGGAGTGCGTCATAAGAATGGCCTCTGTTTTCCTGCCATTCAATGGTCACATCGTATCCCAGGTTCTTCATCTTGGTCCAGTATTCTTCATTTAATGGATTTAATGCGTCCAGAGTACCTGTGGACCAGAATACCTTCTGTTCTGGCTTGTGCTCTTCCATGTTCTTCTTCATCAGATAATCAGGATCATTCTCAGAGTCAATGAAGTCTTCTGGTTTGTCCAGTCCGAAGATAGTTAAGTAATTTCTCTTGCAGGAGAAATCGTAATCCGGGATCTCTTCTGGTGCGTTCAGCACGAAGTTCTTAATATTCAGGGCTGCGTTCATAATGATCATACGGCTGAACAGGTCAGGTCTGCGAAGTCCACAGATCAGAGCGCCGTAACCGCCCATGGAGAAACCTGCAATATAGGTATCTTCTCTGTCGTGGGATAAGTTAAATTCATTTCTGGTGTATTTGATCAGGTCATTTACTACCATATCGCCGTAGCGGTCGCCGGTCCACTTGGAGTTTGCGTACCACTTATTCTGGCTGTCTACTGTGATGATGCATACATTGTACTGCTCTGCCATGCCCTGAAGTCCTGCAAATGTAATAGGGCCGCTGCTGATACCCATAAGGCCTTCTAATAAGTAGATGGTCTTTAATGGCTTCTTCTCCGGAAGGTACTTGTGTGGACGGATAATCTTGTCAGTTGGTGTTAAAACATGTACTGTGATGGGGCGTTTTAATGCGTTTGTTAAGAATGTAGTCTGAATATATGCCATAATATTTTCTCCTTTTCTCAAATACGATTTTCAAATGTTGTCTTTTACTGTTTTTAATGATTTTTCATTTTTAAGCCTCTGCATCCGGCTGTACTTTTAATACTGCGGAAGCAACTGCCATGATGATGTAAACGATCATGCCGCCTACGAAAGAGCTTTCTGCGTCAGTTGCTCTCTGGAAGATAACATGGCAGCCAACGATGAAGTAGTTGGATGCGAAAATAGCTAACTGTAACATTGCCAAGATCAGTGTGGAAGTAAATGCTGCTTTTCCAGACGGAGCTTCCTGTCCGTTGTAGATCTGGAAAATGGTGATAACTGCGCTGAAACCGATACCTGCCAGTACACAGCCTGCAAATAAAGTTGGGATAGAAGGCATGTAGATGATGATGGCTTCGCCGGCTGCTACAAAGAGACATAATACGGAAATGGTATAGCGTTTAAATGTCTTCTGTAACGGTCCAATTACCATGTTTACAATGGCACCTGCCAGTGTGTAGGAAGAAAGAATGGTACCTGCGATGGCTGCAGAACCAAGTTCTTTTGCGTTGATGTAAGTTGCCATGCAGGCTAACAGTGGATACAGTGTACAGCAGGTTAAGAACTGAAGGAGCATGTAGTAATAAATACGCCAGCCTACTTTCTTGTTGTCTGCTGCTTTTACTTCTGTCTTTGCCTGTGCCTCTTCTGCCTTTGGAGCCTCTTCTGGTGCATCTGGTTCCTTTAAGAACAGGATGATCAGAATCAGCGGGATAAATGCGATAGCGTCATACAGGAAAGAAAATCTCCAGCCCTTTGCGGAAAGAGCACCTACGATCGGGTTTGCAAGCACATTGCCCAGGTTGTAAAGAACGGCGCCATAACCGATGTAAGCGGCTGCCTTCTCTGGTGGAACGGAACCTGTAACCAGTGCGTTTCTCATTCCGATAAAGCCAACACCTACGCCAAGAAGTGCACGGAAAGCAAGTACCACGCCCCAGCTTGAATAGAAGAAATACGGTCCAACACCGCCAACTGCGATAAACAGTGTTCCAAGGATACTGCAGGCTCTGTAACTGATCTTTTTACCTACTACAGAACCGATGAACAGCATCACCGGAAGGCTTACAAGCGGTGGAACGGATACGACCATTCGTACCGTTGTTGCTGATAACTGCGGCCATGCCTCGATCATTGTCTGGATAGCTGCGTTCATGAATGTACCGGCTCCTGAAAACAGGAATACACTAAGTACTGCTACATAATTTAGAAAACCCCTCTTTTGTTTCATTTTTTCTCCTTTCTTTTGTGTTTCCTCTTTGTCCGATATTACCCTTCTTCCCTCCTTTTTTCTTTTTGTTTTCCGTCATTTATTATGGTTTTATTATAGGTTTTGTATATCTATTTGTACACTATACACAATTTATGTAAGTATAAATGGCATTTATACTTAAGCATCCGCAGCAGTTCCCGCTTATAGTTCCACCCGACAGCACAACAAAAAAGCCGCCTGGCGCTGCGTAGTACAGCGCCAGACGGCACACATTGTTATTCTTATTCGTATTTATTATTGTTGTCAGTCCGTATACTCTTTCCAGTTTAATACCGACGCTACCTTCTTTTTACTGCTCTTTAAGTAGCAGAGATAATACTGGATGTTTAACTCCGGTATTTTCAACGGGATCTGGATATAAGGTCCTTCTTCATTGCGAAAGTGCATGACCAGACGGGTGGTGATAGTAGGAATGGAACTTCCTTTGGCTCTCTGGCTGAACATGAAATAATCAGAAAAAATAGTCAGCTTGATCTGTGGATATCTCTGCCGGATCAGGCTTAAAAACTTTCTGCAATAAGAGTCATCGGTCTGGTTCAGATACAGGATCTCCTTTACGTTCTGAATAGTATCCTCATCTAAACCTGTGTCAGCAAACTCCACCAGCGGATTGTCCTCCGGCACAGAAAGGTAATGCTCATCGCTTAAAAATGGCACACATTCCACGCCTGCTTTCTGCACAGGCCGTGATGTGACCAGAAAATCTGCCTTATGCTCCCGCAGCAGGTCCATATCTTCCTCAGACTCCAGAAACCCGCCTACGTCCAGGTGGATGTCCGGATATTTCTTTAAAAATACCGGCACATAGTACCACATAAGCCCTTTGCTGCAGAACATCCCGGATATATGGTCTTCCTGGATGGTAAAACTTCTGGCATCCCGCACAATGGCCTCTAACTGACTGTCAATGGCCCGCACATGGGCCAGTATCATTTCTCCTGCTTCCGTCAGGTAGAGACGGTTATGCTTACGCACAAAAAGAGCTACTCCCAGTTCATTTTCCAGTTTTTTAAGCATCATGCTCAATGCCGGCTGAGACAGATACAGTTTCTCAGCCGCCTTTGTAATCGTCCCACATTCTGCAATCGCCCGGAATTGCTGTAACTGTGTCAATTCCATGTAATTTTCCCCCATCTAAATCATGGCACAATAAAGAAACAATGAAACTTCAAATAAAACTTTACTTAGAAATCAAATACTCTCTTCTTGGGATACTGCTCTACTGGCAGCCAGTCTAAAAGACGGTACAGGTTTCTGTCCCAGAAGCCCCAGTCGTGAGCGCCCTTGTCCTCGCTGTAATCTACAGCAATTCCAATTTTTTCCAGATATTCATGATATCTGCGGTTTCCTGCTAACAGCGGATCGTCTTTGCCAATGGCCATAAATATCTTCGGAAGCTCTTTTCCAGATGCTTTCAGGTCGTCTGCCAGCTTATAGATATCGTTTGGCCCACCGTTAAATGTTGCCTCCGGGCCATAAACAGTCTCAAAGAACTGTCTGCTGCTTAACAGGTACATAGACGGATCTTCTCCCTGCGGGAAGCCTTCCTGTGCCATTGTAGCAGTGGAAAGTGCGCCAACATAGCCAAATGTGTCAGGATAGCGGAAAGCTGTCTCAAAAGCGCCTAAACCGCCCATGGAAAGGCCGCCTACAAAGGTATCCTCTCTCTTATCGGATAAATGGAACAGGCTTCTTGTATAATTTACCAGCTCTTCTCCGATAAATTTAGAATAAAGGTCGTGTCTTGCAGGGCTGTCATTATAGAAGCCATTTTCACCGCATGGCAGAATAACAGCCAGGTTGCGGTCTTTTGCGTATTTAAACAGTCTGGTCTGTGTCAGCCAGTCCCATTCACCGCTGTAAATGCCATGAAGCAGATACAGTGTTTTAAACGGCTTATCTGCAGGGCGGAGCCCTTCTCCGTCCATTTCTCTTTTATCGTTTGGAATGATGCATGTGATATTTACGTTTCTTAACAGGGACTCTGAAAAGAAATTAACCTGAACAAGTGCCATTTTTCCTTCTCCTTTATGTACATGTGTCATATATCCTGCTGACAGCAGGCCAATATGCAGCTTCGATAAAAAAATACAGACAGCTGCCCACTCAGAGCAGCTGCCTGTATCATTATCCTGTCAATGAACTTTCTGAAGTTCTAAACAGTTACGCTTGATCCTACAGATAGCATCCGCAGTCAACTGCAAGGATCTGTCCGTTTACGCAACGGGACATATCAGATGCAAGGTACAGAACTGCGTAAGCCTGGTCGATTTCCCATGGATGTACAGTGCGGACTGTACGTGCGTTACGGATATCGTTCATGTAACCCATTTCAACAGTCTTTGGACCGCCGTCATCATGAGCATAAGCTGTTGGGCTTGGTGTATGTCCAGGAGCTACAGCGTTGCAGCGGATTCCGGTTCCTGTACAACGGATAGCAACACTCTGGGTCAGAGTATTTAAACCACCCTTGGTAGAGCAGTAAGCTGCACCACACATAGGACGAACGCCGTTGATAGAGGAAATGTTGATGATGTTGCCTTCATCCTTGGTCAGGAAGTATTTTACAGCTTCACGGCAAAGGTACAGAGGTCCCTTCATGTTGGTGTCAACTACGCTGTCGATCATCTCGTTGCTGACTGCATCGATGGTGATCAGCTCGCCCTTACCAGCGTTGTTGATCAGAACGTCAACTTTTCCGTAAGCCTTGATAGCTTCTGGGAATACCTTCTCGCAGTCTTCTGGCTTGGAAGAGTCAAGAGTCATACCGCAGATCTCGCCGCCGGTCTTCTCTTTGATATCAGCAATAGCTGCATCCAGTTTCTCTTTACCACGAGCGGTAACGAATACCTTAGCGCCCTGCTCTACCATAACCTGTGCCATCATCTTACCCATTCCGTAAGAAGCACCGGTAACTACGACTACCTTGCCGTCCATCATCTTGTTGAAGTCTGTGATTCTGAAGCTTTCTGCGTAACGGGATCTTGCTGCCTCATCAAAAGTATGCTGTGCCATAATAAATATCCTCCTCTGAGTTTATATATAGTTTTTATTTTCTTGTTTTTCCCTGCGCTCATTAGATGCCAATAATGCAGCAGATAGTTGTTGCAACGATGGTAACAATAAGCGGAACTACTACAGAAGTAGCGAATGAATGACGATAAGCGTTCTTGTGGTTTAATCCTAACATATCATATACAAGGAACAGACCAGAAGAATGTGGCAGTGTATCCAGAGAACCGGAAGCGATCGCTACCAGTCTGTGGAGTACTGGCAGGTTGGCGCCGGATGCCAGGAATGTAGGTGCCATGGTCTCGTACATGATTCTCTGACCGGAAGAAGATCCACCGGCAATTGCACAGATGATCATGGTTACTACTACTGCTAACAGTAATGGGTTGATGTCCAGGCTTAATGCCCAGTCAATGATGTTCTGATAAGCTGGTGTTGCCTTAACAACTGCACCAAATCCAAGGATAGCTGCGATACCGCCGATAGAAGTAACACCACCGGTCATACCCTGTGTGAACAGCTTCAGCCATTCTACCTTGCCGAAGAAACGGTCTGGATTTAATACAACGATCATAATAGATCCGATGATCATAGCGGTAACTGCGATAAATGTAGCGTTTACGCCCTTCTTGGAACCAATTACGATGATAGCGATCAGAACGATAATGGTTAAAAATCCCTTCCATGCAGGTGGCAGCTGGCTCTTATCAACTTCGTAGTTCTTAGGATCTACGTTAGCTGGATAGCTCCAGTGCTCATTTCTCTCTTTTGCCTTCTTGGAAGCCCATTCACCATAAAGTGCACACATTACGAACATTGCGATACCACAAATGATACCCATAACAGGTGCTGCGTTCAAGTTTGTTCCCAGGTACTCAGTAGCTACCAGGTTGGAAAGCTGTGGAGAACCAGGTAAACAAGTCATGGAGAATGTAGATGAACCTGCTGAGAAGCAGATAACTGTTAAATGTCTTGGCAGGTCAGCCTGCTTGAACATGGTGTAAAGGATAGGTGCTGCAGCGAAGATTACTACGAACAGAGAAATACCGCCGTATGTAAGAACGCCAACGATGATGATACCAACCAGAACAACGTGTCCGATACCAAACCATTCAGTGAACTTGTTTCCGATAGATGTTGCACATCCGGAAACGTCCATTAATTTTGCATAAAATGCAGATGTTACGAAAAGGATCATGTAACTGGTAAATGCACTTGCATAACCAGGTACGAAGCTGCCAGTAAATGTTTCATAAATTGGCATGCCGTTTAATACGATTGCGATCAGAGCTCCCGCTACTGCCAGTGGAAGTGCGCCAAGTCCCTTATACGCGAATACCATCAGGAAGATGATAGCAAGAATAAGTCCGATTACCCCTAACATAATGTTACCCCTCCATTATATTTTCTTCTGTATTTAATTGTAAACAATTACTTACTTATATTCAAGAATACCATTGTCCAGGATTGCTTTTCCTGTATCCATATTCATGAGTTTGAAGATTACGGTGTGATCGTCCATCTGCCATCCACGGAACTGTACGTTGGTTCCTGGAGGTGTTACACTTCTCATCTGAGCTGCGTAATGGGTCACACGGTTTGCCTGATCCGGGATAGCTGCCTGGATAGCCATACGGCAGCCAAATCCTGCGGAGCAAAGTCCCTGTACGAAGGTTCCTTTATATCCGTATCCCTGTCCAACAGTTGGATCGATATGGGTGGTATAAGTATCACCTAACAGGCGGTAAAGAACTGCGATGTTCTCTGCCATGTAGTCATCTGCTACATAATCTGGCTCGCGATCCGGGAACTCTCTCTTGGAAGATTTGTACTTCTCACGGCCGTTGTTTCCAAATGCTGCGATGTAGTGCTGGTTGCGAAGAGTACATACTGGCTGTCCTGCGATATCGTAAACTTCCATCTTTGTCTGGCTTACGATACCCTTATCGCCCCAGTCAAATACCTTCTCTACTTCATCCTCGGTAAGGAACTTACCGCTGTATGGGTAGATCGGCTGATGCATGATGATGTCAACACCCATATGAAGACGGTTCGGAATATGTCCGTCCAGTGCGTTGATGATCAGGTCGCCTACCAGCTCGCCTGGTGCATAAGGAACTCTTCTCTGTGGCTGCATTAAAATGGAGTTCAGATAAGGAAGCATTCCGAAAGAAGGAATGGTCTG
>JBNMGK010000327.1:0-3339 GCA_050872205.1 Enterocloster sp. | reverse complement strand
TCTGAAGCCCCAGTGTCAGTCCCAGGACCGTTCGAAGCCCCCAGGAAACCATTTTTTCAATGAGATCTGTAAGCTTTGAAAAGCTGGACTCTTCCATCATATGATCCCCAAGAACCAGCAGACCATAAACACGGACAAAGGATAAAAACACCTTCCTGCACAGCCACTGGACGGCCCAGGCAGCTCCCAGGGCGATCTCATAAAAAGCAGCTGCACTGGCACTTCCCCCTGCAAAAGCCACGGTGATAAAATAGGCCGGCATAAGCAGCCGGACAAATTCTAATATCTGGTCCAAGACCTGAGCTGTAATCTGGATGCTGGATAAGAAACTTCCCGCCAGACAGGTAAAGATCAGCAGATAGATCACATAAAAGGCGGTTTCCGGGATCTGGCTTCCTTTAAATGCCGATGCTGCATGGGAAAACACTGCCCCTGTAAGCCCTAAAAGAGCCACCTGGACTAACAGGACCTGTCCTTCTTTTGCCTGGGAAAATAAGGCTGTCTGGAGCATTTTTCCCGCTGTATTTAAAGTTTCCTTCATATCTCCCTGAAGAAGGACATCCATCAGGTCTGTAAAGGAAAGAGATGCATTTCCAGGCTGAAGCTGGTTTAAATATTCCTGTATCCGTTTAAGTTCTTCGCCAATACCCATATCATTTTCCATGGTGTTCCCCCTATTTTAAGCCAGTATCTGGTCCAGAGTGCCAAAAAGAGCCAGCAGTATTGGCATACTTACTGCCAGTATGGTCAGCTTTCCAAAAATCTCGATCTGCTTTCCCAATGCCCCATATCCTGCATCCTTACATATGCCTGAGGCAAATTCTGCGGCATAGGTAACACCTGTCATTTTTAAGAGAGTGACCAGATACACCGGCCGGATCTTTATGTACTGCTCCATCTGCCGAATGATATCCAGTATCTCTTTTAACCGTCCAACTCCATAAAACAGAAAAAACAACTGGGCTGCGATCACCACATACCGACTGTATTCTCCCCGTATCCCTTTCATCCACACTGCTAAAAGCACGGCCGCGATCCCGGCTGCACCCACTGTTACTATATTCATAGTCATTTCACCCCCTATGATCCTCATGGTCCATTTTGGGAATTTTATGTTTATATTTATAATAGAAACAGCCGTTTCATGGTCTCAAACAGGTCATATATGTAGGGAACCATCCAGAAAAGCACCATTACAAGACCTGCCAGACTGGTTAAAAATGCCTGTTCATCCCTTCCGCTGTGTTTAAGAACCTGACAGATGACCGACACCAGTATCCCCACTGCCGCGATCCTGAAAATGAGATTTACATCCATAGTTTCCTACCCCTAAAACATGACGATCACCAGAAATAAGCTGCCCATTACCCCAAGTGCTGTGCTGAGCCTGCATTTTTCCCGTATCTCCCCCCGCAGCCTGGTAATAGAAAGTTCCAACTGCTCCAGATACAAAAGTAACGTGCGCTCCTGCATCTGTGTATCCAGGTAGCCCAGCTGTCCTCCCAGGGAAAGCAGTTTTTCTTTATCTTCTTTTTCCAGGAACATACTTTTTCCATTTTTTTCCATTTCTCCTATGGTCTGTTCCCATATGTTTGCAAATGTTTCCCCGCTGCGGCTGCTGATCCGCTTAGCCACCTGTATAAAAAGTTCTCCCCAAACGCCCTTTTCCCGCCTGCCAATGCGCTCAAACGCTTCTTCCAAAGGAGCATGGCTGTAAATGATCTCCCCTTTCAGGCAATAGACCATTCTCCGCAGCGTTTCCAGTGTCTGGAGCCGTTTTCTATATCCCCATGCCAGCCACACGCCCATTCCTGAGCCAGCAAATAGGATCAGCAGCCCGCCTGTCCATTTAAAGAACATCTGTCTTCTCCTTTCTTTCCCTACTATATCCTGTCTCACTTTACCTGTATAACCTCTTTATATATCTGACGAAACTCCCCGTCATATACGGCTTCCACCATTCCCCGCTGTTCTCTCCTGCTGCTTAAAAATACCAGCCGCTTAAATGTCTTTTCCTCTAAAAGTTCCCGAAATCCCGGCCGTTGCCTCACTTCTTCTAAAGATGCCCCGTGAGCCGTTGCTGCCAGCACACATCCGCAGTTTCGCACATATTCCACTGCCCGGATGTCCTCTTTTCCCCCGATCTCATCTACCGCTACCACAGCCGGAGCCATGGAACGGATCAGCATAAGCATTCCTGCGCTTTTCGGGCAGCCATCCAGCACGTCTGTACGCATTCCCAGGTCATTTTGCGGCACTCCCCGATAACAGGCACCAAGTTCCGACCGTTCATCTGCCACGCCTACTGTTACTCCCTGAAATACTTCTCCAGTAACATGGTCACGGCTCCCGTCAGAGACCTGGCGTATCAGATCCCGCAGCAGCGTGGTTTTTCCACACCCCGGCGGTGAAAGGATCAATGTACTCACAAATCTTCCCTTTTCGTATAAAAATGGAAGCACCTGATCTGCACAGCCCTTTATCTCATGGGCCACACGGAGATTTAAAAATGCCACTGACCTGATCCCCATGATCTTCTGCTCTTTTAAGATCACTCTCCCGGCAACACCGATCCTGTGACCGCCCCGGACAGTAAAAAAGCCCTGGCGCAGCTCTTCCTCAGCCGCATACAGGGAGAAACCTCCCATGATCTCCAGGGTATCTTTTAACTCTTTTTCGCTTATTATTTCCAGTTTTTTCCAGTTTTGTTGTTCTTGCAGCTGGCCTTGTAACCGGCCTTGCAACCGGCACGTCAGTTCTGCCAGCTGTCCATTTTCACCAATCCCCATTTCCCTGCCATTCACCCGCAGCAACACAGGCTGTCCGCACCGCAGGCGCACCTCTTCCAGCTGTTCAAAATCAAGGGAAAGGGGTTCTAATATCTGCCGCAGTCTTCTGGGAAACAGTGCTGTTATTTCAACTTTTTCCATTGCCATTTTTCTGTACCTCTAACTCCAGTATATGAAGGCGCTGGGATTTTATGACTGACAAGTAAAAAGCTGTCAGATAAAAACAGCTGCCAGACTCATTTTCATCTGACAGCTGCATGTATCTGATTTGTTCTATTTTACTTATGATAAGGTTCCCCTGCTATGATCCTGAAACCTCTGTAGATCTGCTCTAAAAGAACCACCCGCATCAGCTGATGAGGAAAGGTCATTTTAGAAAAACTAAGGGCATAATCCGCCCGGTCCATAACCTCTTTTGAAAGCCCCAATGACCCACCGATAACAAACACCAGATGTCCTTTTCCTTCCACACCCAGTTTCTGCATCTTGTCCGCAAGCTCCTCACTGGAAAGCATCTTTCCCTCGATCGCAAGGGCTATCACATAAGCCC
>JBNMGK010000276.1:0-3948 GCA_050872205.1 Enterocloster sp. | reverse complement strand
CTCTCTGTATTTGTAGTATAGAACAGACCACCATTTTCAGAAGTCAGGCTGCCGCCGGTCATATTAAATACGGCATTTCCCACCTCAGAGTCACCGGACATGCTCTGGTATAAGATCACAGTCCAGTCGCAGTCATTCTGCTCATTTTCCTGGATGTGACCAGACAGGTCGCAGTTTGTCAGTGACAGGGAATTTAAGCCTTCAATGCACACTGCTTCGGAATTTTCCGCCGTCAGTTTTGCGTCCTCTACCTCAATATCCGCTGTACAGTAGACTGCCGGTGAACCGGTTCCTGCAGAGGTATAACTGCCGCCCTTTACACGCATGGTGCCGCCGCCTCTGTCGCTTCGGATCGCTGCGGAAGACTCGCCGGAAGTGTGTACCGTCAGATTTTCTGCATTGACGGTGCCGCCACCTGCTGCGTGGATACCGCCTGCTGTATTTCCTGTGGTGGTAATGGTGGTATCAGAAATATTCACTGTACCTTTGTCATAAGCAAATGCGCCTGCAGCGCCGTCTGCGTCAGAAGTAATGGTTCCGCCGCTTAAATTAACGGTTCCGTCTGTAGCCAGAATGGATGCGCCTACGCCATAAAAACTGGAACTGTCACCGCCTTTGCTGTCCTCAGATGTTCTGTTTACGGTAAAATCCTTTAAAGTAACATTGGCTCCGTTTGATACCAGAACAGCGCTTTCATCTGTGCCTTCTGAGGTGTAGCTCTGGCCTGACTCTTCTGCATCTGAGGTAAATTCCTTTACAGAGGAATAAGAAGTAGGTGCTGACTGGCCGCCACCAGGACCGCCTGCCCCCGGTGCACCATTGCCTGGGCCGCCCTGAGGACCGCCTGGCATGTCAGCTAACGAGATCTGTACTGCGGTTCCATTGCCGTCTGTGGTGATCTTAACAAAGTCGCCGTCCTTGATGTCAGAAACCTGGATCGATGCGCCGTCTGCATCTGTGAAAGTGGTAGATGTTGTAATCTTGTAGGTTGTGGTCTCGCCCTGTGGAGGCTGACCGTTTCCCTCTGGCGCTCCGCCCTGTGGTGGCTGGTTCTGGCCGTCTGGTGCTCCGCCAGGCTGCTGGCCGTCACTATTCTGGCCCGGCTGGCCACTTTGACCGTTATCTGGCTGGCTCTGAGAACTGTCCTCTCCCGGTTTTGCTGGCGGGTTGCCCTGGTTTTGTCCCTGAGAACCGTCATTTTCCGGCTTCTCCGGTGGATTGCCCTGATCCTGCTGACCACCCTGGTCTCCTGGCGCTCCGCCCTGTGGTGGCTGTCCTTTTCCGTCTGGCGCACCACCAGGTCCCTGCTCAACTGTGATCTCTGTATCAGAAACAGACTTCACACGTCCCATTACCTCATTCTGGTCATCCTGTGCCCCGTTCTCTGCTGCTGCCTCTGTGGTCTGCGCTGCTGTGGTACTCTGGCTGCTGTTCCCGCCGCAGGCTGACAGCAGCATGGCACTGGTGATCATCATGCACATCATCACACCGCCTCTGCGCAGCCGTCTTCCAATCTCTCTCTTGGTCTTTCTGTCATTTCCCATTCCGTTTCTATATCTGCTCATAATCGCATTGCCTCAACTTTCATCTTTTAAAATCACTTTTAAGATCATTTTCTATCTATTTTTCCTTACTGCACCCAGACACCATCACCATTTACATAATATCCGTCTGGTGTCGTTGTATTCACTAACATAGCACCACTTTCACCACAGTAATACCATGCATCTTTATATAAGATCCAGCCAGTTTTCATGTAACCGTTTTCATCAAAATAGTACCAGAGGCTGTCAATATATTGCCAGCCGTTGGTTGTATAACTGCGGTCCGCATTGCAGTACCACCAGCCCACATTATCCTTCATCCATGCGCCGGTGCCGGAAGAAGCAGTGGTTTTATCCGAAGAAGAACTGCTGTCATCATCATCCAGCGCATCCAGTGTCACATAAACGATCAGAGTATCACTGGAGCTTCTGCTTACAGATGTGACCGTTCCGTCAGAACCGCTTAAGCTGACACTGCTTTTTGAAAAGCCGGAAGCAAAATAATAATCATCATCCGCATACAAAGTGATCTTCAATTTCGGTTTGTCACCGTCATCCCACTCGTCACTTGGCTCATTGGTAACAACCACATCATCCACATCAAATTTAGAAGAAGATGTGGAAACGATTACATCACTATCCGTATCGCCAGCCTGAATTTCTGACTCAATAGAAAGAGGAACAGAGCTTATTTTGGTTCCAGTAGCAGCCAGCGCAGCCGTTGTATTAGGTACAGTCAGCATACAGATCGCAGAAGTAAATGCCGTAAGTTCCTTTATTTTCCCCGTAAGTTTCATAAAATCGCTCCTTTGATTTATTTATCCTTTAATCTTTTCAATTTTCTCTTGCTTATCTTTCATTGGCTTAAACTATAAAGGGATTTTTTGATCAGATTTTGATGAGAGTGTGAAAAAAGTGTGAGGAGATTTCCTATTTTGCATTGCATTTTATATGCAAAAACTGTTATAACTACTATCAGGAGGATTATTTATGATAATTACTGATATGGATGTAAAAAAAGCACCAACAAAAGAACAACTTGAAATGCTAGAAAAGGTAGAAAAAATGCCCATTACCTTTGATGAAGATTGCCCCGAATTATCAAATGAAGAACTCAAAAATTTTACACATGTAAAAAATAAGCAGAGCTGATCCAAATAAATCAGCTCTGCTCATTTTCATTTTAAATAATTTTATACCTCTGCCTTCCCATGCAGATAAAAGCACACACCGCCGACCATTACAGCACCGCCAATGATATTTCCAATGGTAACAGGCAGCAGGTTTACAATCACAAAACTGCCCCAGTTAAGCCCAGCCAGCTTTTCTGCTCCCAGCCCGTACAGTTCCTGGGCTTTCTGCACATATGCCGGATTTCCTGCCGCAAAAATGCCTGCTGGAATGTAATACATATTTGCAACGCAGTGCTCAAAGCCAGATACTACAAAAGCCAGGATCGGGAAGAAGATCGCCAGCACTTTTCCTGCAATATCCTTTGCTGCCGCTGCCATTAGCACAGCTGCACACACCAGGATATTGCACAGGATACCGGAAAACAACGCCCGCATAAAACTTAAGCTGGTCTTTCCCACTGCTGTTTTAATGGTATAGGCCCCCAGAGCCCCGGCAGAATAATCATACTGACCGCTGTGAGCCACCAGGAAGGCGATCAACACCGCTCCTGCAAAATTCCCCAGATAAACGATCAAAAGTGTCCTTAAAAGGCTTCCAAAGCCCATACGGCCCTTCATACACGCCATAGACATCATACAGTCCCCTGTAAACAGTTCCCCGCCTACAAACACGATCATCATAAGTCCCACCGGGAAAATGCATCCTGCAAGGGTCCTTGCAATTCCCACATCCGTAATATTGTGGACTGCCAGACTGCTTGACTGGGCTCCCATGGCAATAAACGCACCAGCCATGATCCCCAGGACAAAAATACGCCTTTTCTTTGCCGCCGCCTTTGCAACCGCCGCATTAATATTGGCCGACACCACTTCCGCCGGCACATTCAGCAATGACTGCATTACTTTCTCCTCCATTTACTTTTGTCATTTTATTTACTTCTGGCATTTCATTTCCGCTTTGCTTTCTGGTCTCTGCCATTCTTTGCAAAAATGCCGGGGATAATCATAACACAGCCCATTTTATGGAACAATCGGCTTTTATTCTGTTGAGAAAAAACTATCATTTATTCTTTTATACGTTCTTTATATCCGCGCTTACATCCTTTTCCTTTCTTTATCCCCTTTCCCTTATAATAAAAATATCCTCAATAAACAAAGGCTTTACACCTTAACATTCACTGAGGATATATCATTTACACCATATCATTTTACATGGGAGGGGATTTTATGTTGACACTATTTGCACTTGCGATCCTTTTTATTCTGTTCAT